>NZ_QFXN01000104.1:0-1017 GCF_003144775.1 Enterobacter sp. CGMCC 5087
CTGGGATGTTATTTCCTTTGAAGCTATTAAGATAATATTCCTTTGCAAGAGGATATTTATTTGAAAGGGACAGAACAAAACCTTTACCCCATTTCCCTTTATTATTCACAATATGAGCGATAACTGTGGATTTTTTCAAAGGTTCTGCAGCATCTCCAGACAAGTACTTTATTTTCTTTTTTCCTTGCAATGAACTCGTTGATGTTTGCCAGAAAGTTTCAAATTCCTCATTCGAAATTTCCTCAGCATCACTTAAGTCCAGATCGCTTTTTTTACCATCATACAGCAGAAAACCAACTTTATCGTTTTTATCTAGCAAAGAAGAAGAGGCATAATAATCACCATCTATAATATTTATTTGTCGTGTGGCAATCTCTCCTATGAATTCATTGAGAATAACTCCTTCACCTGAAATAAAATCAACACTTCCTTTATAATATTTTTTTACCTCAACCACAACTCCCCCCACTTTTAACAATTCTTTTAGAGACATCGAGATCTTTCGTGTTTAAGATCAAGAACGTGTTTTTCCGGGGTTCAATCACATCTAAGCCAGTAACATCTATTTCGACAAAATGACTTATACCTTTTAATTTTCTCGCATCACCATATATATCAGCTGCTAATTGGCCGAGAGACATTTTTCCTGTTCCACCAACATCTTTGAGTGTTCGTCCGCCAATCATTTCAGGTCTGATATTAGTGAAATATTGTCCGTCCCCGAAGCGGGCATGTATATCTCCTGATGAAGGTCTAATCACACCACTTTCCATGATACCCTTCATGCCTTCTTCAATCGTGTAGTGAATCAATGTGTTAGGCGTCAACCCCCACGGATCCACCCACCCCAGCGCATTCGGCGCATACTGGTAAAGATTTATCCCCCCCGCCAGCCCTATCGGGTCCTGCTGCGTAAATCTTCCGCAGTCCGGGTCATAATACCGGAACAGATTGTAGTGCAGCCCTGTCTCACGGTCCAGGTATTGCCCCTGCATGCGCAGGTTCTGAGAATATCCT
>NZ_QFXN01000105.1:0-1527 GCF_003144775.1 Enterobacter sp. CGMCC 5087
ACGCACCTGTCCTTCGATATCCGTCATCCGCTCCGGCGTGCCGTTGGGCTGGCAGTGGAACCAGAAAATCTCCGTGGCATCAACGCCGTCAATACGCGCCAGCGGATCGTAGCTGTCCTGATCGCTGTAGATGTAGGTGAGTGGCACATCCCCGTGCACCTCCTGCAGCAGGCGGAACCCTTCCCAGACAAACCGGGTGGTGACCGGCTTGCCGGTTGGCTGTCCGCCCAGAATCTGGCGTCGCGTTTTGCTGATACGTCGCCCGAGCGGATCGTAGCGGAAGCTGACCTGAGTCTGCGGCCTGTTGCGGTCCCGCGGCTGGCTGATGACTTCCGTCAGGCGATGTTCACCGTCGTAGCGGTAGTGCCAGCGGGTCTGACCGTTATCTTTCTCCACGGTGCGGCCGTGGATGTCATAGCGCCAGCGAATGCCGTTCAGCTGCGTCAGACGGTTGTGCGTGACCTTCTCAGCGGAACCTTCGAGCGGGTTACCGGCTGCATCCCAGCGCCACTGCTCCTGTCCGGGCAGCGTGCCGTCCTGAACGAGCAGGCGCCCGGCGCTGTCGTACTGCCAGCGGTACCAGCTGAACGGGTTATCGTCTCGCTCTTCCCGCACGAGGTTATTGCGGTAATTGTAATCCCAGCGGCGGGACCAGCGGCGCGGCGACGGGCGCTGGGTATTGCCGGTAAAGACGTCCCGTCGATAGAGATTACATAGTTAAAGATGGCGACGTGATGAACGTCTTATTTAACGTTTGATTTGTTTTGAATGAAAAAAAATCCACGCTTTGGCATGGATTTTTTTCAATATGGGGGACTCATTGCGCCCCCCGAATACTACTTATAGTTGAATTGGTTTGTAATTTATAATTTTATCCGCAATTTCTTCTGCGCTAAGTTCTTCATAATAAATATAATTAGCTGCCTGAGGATCTGCGACACTTCTACAAAGGAGGTCGATGTCATTATCAGCTTCTTCTTCCGTCCCTTCGCTGCGTTGGATTTTCCTTATTAGCTCGATAAGCTCTTGTCTTTGCATATTACCCCTCAAAAATGATAAGCACGATCTAGAATGTCAAGGTGATATCTTGGTGTAACGATTACTAGATTATCAACATCATAGACACCGCCCCCATGTTGGATAGGGGTTCTATGGTGTAGGACATAAGATCTATTTTTCCCGTTCCACTGTGTATCATGTGCTATTGGAGCTTTTCCGCCCCGCATTCTGGTAACGTTTGATGTACTAAATTGCTTCGATAGATGCGGGTCGAGAGACACCTCTTTCCAGAAATTCTCTCTAAAATCATCAAAGGATTTAAATTCCCGACCTCGTAATTTATCAGCAACAGATGATGGGAATAAACCTGCATTACCATGCGATCCCTTCAACCACTTGCCTTTTATTTTACTACCTTTTCCTGATGCAACTCCTGCCTCGCATCTATTAAGACCCCACGGATCCACCCACCCCAGCGCATTCGGCGCATACTGGTAAAGGTTTATCCCCCCCGCCAGCCCTATCGGG
>NZ_QFXN01000371.1:0-524 GCF_003144775.1 Enterobacter sp. CGMCC 5087
AAATGAATACCAAGTCTCTGAGTGAACATACGTAATTCATTACGAAGTTTAATTCACGAGCATCAAACTTAAATTGAAGAGTTTGATCATGGCTCAGATTGAACGCTGGCGGCAGGCCTAACACATGCAAGTCGAGCGGCAGCGGAAAGTAGCTTGCTACTTTGCCGGCGAGCGGCGGACGGGTGAGTAATGTCTGGGAAACTGCCTGATGGAGGGGGATAACTACTGGAAACGGTAGCTAATACCGCATAACGTCGCAAGACCAAAGAGGGGGACCTTCGGGCCTCTTGCCATCAGATGTGCCCAGATGGGATTAGCTAGTAGGTGGGGTAACGGCTCACCTAGGCGACGATCCCTAGCTGGTCTGAGAGGATGACCAGCCACACTGGAACTGAGACACGGTCCAGACTCCTACGGGAGGCAGCAGTGGGGAATATTGCACAATGGGCGCAAGCCTGATGCAGCCATGCCGCGTGTATGAAGAAGGCCTTCGGGTTGTAAAGTACTTTCAGCGGGGAGGAAGG
>NZ_QFXN01000114.1:0-226 GCF_003144775.1 Enterobacter sp. CGMCC 5087
GGATGATCGATCAGCTGCGAATCGCTGATCGACGTTCCACGCGAAAACATGATCGATCAGAGCGGAATACGCAGGGAGGTCCTGATAGTTCGTTTTAAACTGGACAATATCTTCTTTCAGACCTTGTTTGGTGATGTAATCCAGCCCCCAGGCAGGACCAGAAGAATTAGGCTTTAGGTGATGTATAGCGCCATCTGACGCGGTATATGTAATCCCAGATCCACCG
>NZ_QFXN01000123.1:0-11473 GCF_003144775.1 Enterobacter sp. CGMCC 5087
GTTAATGAAATAACCTATCCAGTCATTACCTGACGGATAAGTTAAAGCGATAAAGGAAAATGTGAAAAAAATAGAAACAAAAAGCGCCTGCTTCCTATGGGTTAAAAAAGCGTAAACCATAAAAAGGCTCACGAAATATAATATGTATATCATCTTTTTATTAATAACCCTATAAAGATTAGCAGAGAAAAAATCTTCCGTTGGCCTGAAAAAACTGAAGGTAAAACTTCTTTAAATGCAAAAGAAACTAAGGAGCCATAATTAAATTCTTTATTGTTTTTATATGCCTCATGTTTTAAACATGCAATTGTATCAGCTTTACTTTTCGATATAGTTTCAAGATTTTTATTTAGACTCTTTGCTTTCTGTAACCAATTTTTTTTACTTCCCCCGACCACATTACCTGAATGTTGTCGATACAAAATAGAAGAATAATCGAAATAATAAAGCCCATCGACTCGACTAGCATTCAGTGCTAACCACTGATCATGCATATGTGCAAATTCAGGAATTGGCAGCGATGCATCAAGTAACTTTCGGTTCATTATTACTGTGCATCCATACACACTTGAATTCCAGAATAATTTATTCCGCTGTAGATTATTTCTTGGATTAATTTTATTAACGTTATAAAAACTATCAGAGATAATATTATTTTTTTCATCTATGAGACATAAATCTGTAAATACCATTATTTCAGAATTAACTTTATCACCTTCAATTCGAGATATCTCACTAACAAGTTTTGATAAGCGTTCAGAAGGCCATATATCATCCTGGTCACAAAGGAGTATATATTCTGCAGTAGTATGCATTAAAGCCTTGTTAAAATTCTTTATGACTCCGCCTTGTCTGGACTCATTGACAATATTAATACGCCTATCATTTTGCATTAGCTCTTTAATAATAGCGATGGTAGAATCAGTTGAACAGTCATCACTTATTAAAAGTCGCCAGTTAGAATACGTTTGTTTTTGTATCGACTCAATTTGCTCACGTATATATTTTTCACCATTAAAGGTGGCTAATGCAATATCAACTTGTTTCATTTTCTTCCCGACAATATAACTAATAGAATCAAATCACACAAAGTCCGTACCGACCAGGCAATTGCTGTGCCTATTATTCCGAATTTTACTGTCAGTATGGATAACAATGAAAGATAAGGTATTAACTCTATTAAATGTAATGCTGCTGTAGTTTTTGCTTTACCAAGAGCCTGGAGGCTTACATAGGGTATTTGTGCTAGTGCATTAAAATAAAAACCGATTAAAAGTATCTGTAAAACATTAGCGGCCAGATGTGTATATTCGGGCCCCATCCATATACCCATAATCAGCGAGGAGAATAAAACACCAACTATAACGATTGGTAAGCATATTATACTTATAATGAGATAACTTCTGAACTGAAGAGATCTTCTCTCGTTTTTATCAGAACAATATGATAGTTTTGGGAAAAGAGCCCTAGCCAAGGCATAAGGTATATTAATTAAGCGTGAAACGCCTTCTGATGGGGCGCTGTAAAATGCAATTCTTGATGACCCCATCAAATGTGAAATGATAAAGCGATCGAAATATGCCATTATCGGGCTGATGATATTACTCACTGTAATCCATCCGCCAAATGAGATAAGCCTTTTTAGGGTTATAAAATTACATGCGAATCGTGAACTATAGATTATATTCTTACAAATAAATGCAGTTAGTAAAAAAGAAAATATCCGCCCCAGAATCAATCCATATGAAGCATATATAAGCGTCGGCTTAATTAAACACATTAGGGCTGGCAATAATGCCAGGCAAGTACTTGAAATTACTCGTTGGATATTGATATTTGCAAACTTTTCCAATCCTTCGAGATAACCTAACCAGACCTGATTTAATAAATAGAAAGGGATTATAAAAGACACTATTAAAAATGTTTTTATGGCTTCACCCTTCAAATTCGGGGTGACATTTAGTAACTCAACGATCTTTGTAGTCGAGAGAGCCATTATGAATAATGCAATTGAACCTAAAATTACAACAACCACGCTCGCGGTAGATATAATATTCCTCTGTTCTTCAGTATTTTCTCTATTTAACGATACTTCTCGTATAACTGCACGACTTATTCCTGCATCAAAAATACTTGCATAGCCAATTAATGCAAAAACTAATGTGAATAATCCAAAAGCCTCTGGCCCCAATAATCTGGCCAAAAGCCCCAAAGCTGGAATGGCGACTACTGTAGGAATCGCAAAACCAGCCAAATTATAGATGCTATTTCTTATTAAACTCATGTAAATGAACTTTTAAAATAACTGGCATTCATTAAGAGAAAGACCTTTTTTATCTTTCTCAGATATAATAGGTACAATACCCTCTGGTATTGGCCAGTTTATTCTGATTGATGTATCATTCCAGGCTAAAGTATGTTCAAAAGCAGGGCTATAATAATCAGTACATTTGTAAACGAATTCTGTGTTCTCTTCCAAAACATAAAATCCATGAGCAAAACCTTCCGGTATCCACAATTGTTTTTTGTTTTCAGCGGAAAGTTCAACCCCAACCCAGCTACCATAACTTTTTGAGTTCTTTCGTAAATCTACAGCCACATCAAAAACTGCTCCAGCAGTCACGCGTACTAATTTCCCCTGGGTATTTTGTGATTGAAAATGCAAACCTCTTAAAACGTTTATTGCTGATTTTGAGTGATTATCCTGTACAAAGTTCACTTTTCTACCAACAATTTCATTAAAGGTTTTCTGGTTAAAACTCTCGAGGAAAAATCCTCTATTATCACCAAATACTTTTGGCTCAAGGATTAATACATCAGGAATTTCAGTCATGGTCACGTTCATTTCAGATCCCTTCAACCAATTTAAGCATATACTTGCCATAAGCGTTCTTCGACAATGGTATAGCGAGTCTCTTTAGCTGCGCAGCGTCAATAAAACCTTTTCGATAAGCAATTTCTTCTGGACAAGAAACCTTTAATCCCTGACGTTCCTCAATAGTCGCAATGAAATTACTCGCTTCGATCAAACTTTGATGTGTGCCAGTATCCAGCCACGCGTACCCGCGCCCCATCATTGCAACAGATAAGCGCCCTTGCTCAAGATATACACGGTTAATATCTGTAATTTCTAATTCACCACGTGCAGATGGCTTCAGATTTTTTGCCATTTCCACCACGTCATTATCATAGAAGTACAGACCTGTAACAGCGTAATTGCTCTTCGGTTCTAACGGTTTTTCTTCCAGACTGATTGCGGTACCGTTCTTATTGAACTCAACTACACCATAGCGTTCAGGATCATTAACATGATAAGCAAATACTGTAGCACCTTCATCTTTATTTACTGCGGCTTCAAGTTGCTTCGGCAGGTCATGTCCGTAGAAAATATTATCCCCCAAAACCAAAGCGCAGCTGTCATCGCCGATGAACTCTTCACCGATGATAAACGCCTGTGCAAGACCATCTGGGCTTGGCTGCACTTTATATTGCAGGTTCAGTCCCCACTGGCTGCCATCACCCAGCAATTGTTCAAAACGTGGTGTGTCTTGTGGAGTACTGATAATAAGAATATCTTTTATCCCTGCCAGCATGAGTGTTGACAGCGGGTAGTAAATCATTGGTTTGTCATAAATTGGCAGTAGTTGTTTACTCACCGCCATGGTAACAGGGTACAGACGAGTGCCAGAACCACCTGCCAGAATAATACCTTTACGCGTAGCCATCATTTTTTCTCTATAAAAACCAAATGCCCTTATAAGGGCATTTATCTCATTAAACTGATTGAGTCGTAAAAAGTTCAGCAAGCATCCGTTTTACGCCAATATCCCAGGAAGGGAGTACAAGATCAAAATTCGCCTGAAACTTCTCTGTGTTCAAGCGCGAATTATTCGGTCGACGCGCAGGAGTTGGGTAAGCCGATGTTGGAACAGCATTAAGCTTTTCAATAGCCAACTCAACACCTGCTTTTCTGGCCTCATCAAACACCAGTGCCGCATAGTCATACCAGGTTGTCGTATTCGACGCGACCAGATGGTAGAGGCCAGCAACTTCAGGTTTCATCATTGCGACACGAATAGCATGCGCTGTGCAGTCTGCTAACAATTCAGCGCCCGTTGGAGCACCAACTTGATCGTTGATAACAGAGAGTTCCTGACGCTCTTTTGCGAGCCGCAACATCGTCTTAGCGAAATTGTTGCCCTTCCCCGCATATACCCAACTGGTCCGGAAAATAAGATGCTTAGGGCAATGCGCCTGCAATGCCTTTTCGCCCTCTAGCTTTGTCTCACCGTATACATTAAGCGGAGCAGTCAAATCCGTTTCACGCCATGGCTTTTCGCCGTCGCCGGGGAATACATAGTCGGTAGAGTAGTGCACAACCCATGCGTCTATTTTGGCCGCTTCTTTGGCTATCGCTTCAACGCTTGTCGCGTTTAGCAGCCTGGCAAAATCAGGCTCAGATTCAGCCTTATCTACTGCTGTATGCGCCGCCGCATTGACAATGACGTCTGGTTTAATTACACGAACGGTTTCCGCAATTCCTTCAGGGTTGCTAAAGTCCCCGCAATACTCTTTTGAATGCACATCGACCGCTATCAAGTTACCTAGTGGGGCAAGCGCACGCTGGAGTTCCCACCCCACCTGCCCTGTTTTACCGAACAGAAGAATATTCATTATTAACGTTCCCCGTAGTTCTGCTCGATCCAACTTTTATAAGCGCCGCTTTTCACGTTGTTAACCCAATTTTGATTGCTCAGATACCATTCCACTGTCTTACGAATCCCGCTTTCGAACGTTTCCTCAGGCTTCCAGCCCAGTTCAACACTAATTTTATGCGCATCAATAGCGTAGCGGCGGTCATGACCGGGACGGTCAGCAACATACGTAATCTGATCGCGATAAGACCCATCTTTCGGCACAATCTCATCAAGCAAATCGCAAATCGTATGCACTACGTCCAGATTTTGCTTCTCGTTATGCCCACCGATATTATATGTCTCCCCCGGTTTCCCCAGAGTCACAACGGTATAGAGTGCGCGCGCATGGTCTTCAACGTATAGCCAGTCACGAATCTGATCGCCCTTGCCATAAATAGGCAGAGCTTTTCCGTCCAGCGCATTCAGGATAACCAGTGGGATCAGTTTTTCCGGGAAATGGTACGGGCCGTAGTTATTTGAACAGTTGGTGACAATGGTGGGGAAACCGTAGGTACGCAGCCAGGCACGAACAAGATGATCGCTCGAGGCTTTCGACGCCGAATACGGACTGCTAGGCGCATAAGCCGTGGTCTCAGTGAAGAGTGGCAGCTCAGTTGACGCCGGATGCTCATCAGGATGCGGCAAATCACCATACACTTCGTCGGTTGAGATGTGATGGAAACGAAACGCTTTCTTCGCCTGTTCATCCAACGTTGACCAGTACGCACGAGCGGCTTCCAGCAGTACATAAGTGCCAACGATATTGGTTTCGATAAACGCAGCCGGGCCGGTGATGGAACGATCGACGTGACTTTCAGCGGCCAGGTGCATCACCGCATCAGGCTTATGCTTTGCGAAAATGCGATCCATGGCGTCTTTATCGCAAATATCCGCATGTTCAAAAGCATATCGGTCGCTGTCGCTGACTTCACTAAGCGACTCAAGGTTGCCGGCATAGGTCAGCTTATCCACATTGACGACGTCGTCCTGGGTATTTTTAATAATATGTCGTACAACCGCTGAGCCGATAAAGCCGGCCCCGCCCGTCACAAGAATTTTCACGTTATCTGTTCCGTCTAGTGTATATGTCTGGAAACTGGCGTTCTGAAACCTGAGCATTTATTAACGGTTTCAGAAAATGAGCACGCTACCGCCCCTGGCTTAACAGCTACCAGTGCACTGAGCGATGTCTGATTAAATGATTTTTCTTGTCTGGATACAGACAAAAAACTGGCGTTAATTGTCGTCCTAAATGACCTCAGAAACAAGCACAAATCGCTACAAAGCGATCCGTATTTAGACCCTGTAACCCATTGTAATCATAGAATTAATAACAAAAAGCGGCAGTCATTATTTTGGTGTGATGAAATCTAACCAAAATAATGACTGCCGCTTGTTCAACTCGTGGCTGGAATATCAGTCGTTTGCGAGCAACTTCTCAATACGGGTTCTGAACTTCGCCCCTTCCTTCAGGTTACGCAGCCCATAATTCACGAACGCCTGCATATACCCCATTTTCTTACCGCAGTCATAGCTGTCGCCGGTCATCAGCATAGCGTCTACGGACTGTTTCTTCGCAAGCTCGGCAATCGCGTCGGTCAGCTGAATACGATCCCAGGCGCCTGGCTCGGTTTTTTCCAGCTCGGCCCAGATATCTGCGTTCAGAACATAGCGACCTACAGCCATCAGGTCTGAATCCAGCGTCTGTGGCTGATCCGGTTTTTCGATGAACTCAACGATGCGGCTCACCTGCCCTTCCGTCTCCAGCGGTTCTTTAGTCTGGATCACAGAGTACTCGGAGAGATCGCCCTTCATGCGTTTCGCCAGCACCTGGCTCCGGCCGGTTTCATTGAAACGTGCCACCATTGCCGCCAGGTTATAACGCAGCGGATCGGCAGAAGCAGTATCAATGATGATATCCGGCAGCACGACGATGAATGGGTTATCGCCCACAACCGGACGGGCACACAGAATAGAGTGGCCCAGACCCAGCGGCTGCGCCTGGCGCACGTTCATGATGGTCACGCCTGGCGGACAAATAGACTGCACTTCCGCCAGCAACTGGCGCTTAACGCGCTGCTCAAGCAGCGCTTCGAGTTCGTAAGAGGTGTCGAAGTGGTTTTCTACCGCATTCTTGGAGGAGTGCGTAACCAGGACGATTTCTTTGATCCCTGCAGCAACAATCTCGTCGACAATGTACTGAATCATTGGCTTGTCGACGATCGGCAGCATCTCTTTAGGAATGGCTTTTGTGGCTGGCAGCATATGCATGCCCAAGCCTGCTACCGGAATGACTGCTTTCAAATTAATCATTATTTCTTCCACCTTAAAATGGTTGACGAATTATAGCTCTTAAACCTGTTTTCGCCAGCATGATTTGCCGTGATCCTCAGGTAATGTTACGCCTTAGCCCTACAAATTTCTGTAGTTGTAATCTGAATAGATCACGCCTCTTTCCCAGGAATAGTCTCAAAACAGCTAATTGTCGATTATCTGTGCGGAAGCGCAAAGTTAAGCTTTTCCACATTCACCACCTGCTGGTCGACTCGGTCAATATCCACCGAGCTTTGCCCCTTCTCATTCACCGCTTTAATGTTCGCCAGCGACAGCAAGGTCTCATCTTTCGCCATAAATTTACCCCGCACATCCTTGCGCAGGTCGAAGTTGATCTTCAGGGCGGGACCCACAGCGGCTTCCTGCATCACATTGATGTTGCGTAAAAAAAGATGCTGCGGCTTGTTGTGCAGTTCAAGCGTAGCACGCTGCATTTCCACATTGGTTATCGCCACAAACGAGGTGGCGTTACCGGATGAAATCTGTATTCCGCGCAATTTATACGCAAGCTGTCGATTATCGAGGTGAATATTATTGAGCTTGAAGTTCTGTGGGATGGACAAATAATCGCCTTTTATCACCCCATAGCCGATTAACATTCCGGCGCTGTTAACCATGTCGACATTATCAATAATGAAATTATCACAGCCATAAATGGCCACCGTGGCGTTGTCTATTCCCGCCTTTTTACTGAAGTCGGGAGTTATATTTTTGGCCTTAATATTGCGAATAACAAAATGTTTACCGTTTTCAACGTGCACCAGCTGGCGACAGTTGCTGCCGGTGATGTTTGCGACCACGAAGTTCTTGACGGTTTGCTTCTCCGGATAGTCGTTATCGTAGGTGCTGCCGGCGAGGCCAATGCCGATGCCCCAGTTGATCTTGCCGTTGGTGCAGTTAATGTTATCGATGACATGATCGGAGATCAGGATATTGCGATCGTTGATGGCGACGTTCCACTCGATCGCATCCCCCTGGAGATGGCTAAATTTACTGTTGGTGATGCGGGCACCGTCCACCTGGTTGTGGAACCCCTGGCGCAGGATGGCGTAGTTGGCCTGACTCACGCTGATGTTATCAATCAGCAAATTACGCATCACGCTCGGTTTCTTGCCGCCGATGTAGATCTGCGTCACCGGGCCAAAACCGCTCATGGCCAGCCCTTTGATGACGCATTCAGAGCCGCGAACGTCGAGCGTGATGTTCTCCGTGCGGCCAGCACCTTCGCCTATCACTTTGCTACCTTCCTGCAGAACAAAGCGGCCGCGCCCGTTGCCGGTTAACGCCCCGCGGATCAGCAGGGTTTTACCGTCGGGAATGAAAATGCCCGTATTGATGTTTTCGCAGGTGAGCCCGGCGGGGACCACGACGGTGTCGCCGTCATTGAACGCCTGCTTAAAGGCGGCGATCCAGTCGTTGTTATTGTACTGATTAACAGAGACCGTTCTGCCGCTTGCCGCCCGCGCGATGCGTGACGACAGCAGCGGCGTGGCCGCCAGAACGGAGAGAGAAGAAACAAAGGTGCGTCGGGTAATCTTTTTCAGCATACATCCTCGGCGTTACAACGTTTGCAGCAGGCTCGCTAACTGGCGGTTAATCACCTGCTGGTTAAAATCGGTTTCCACTTTTTGTCGGGCGTTCTGGAGCACGGGCTCCAGCGCCTGCTGGTCAATATCGCTGAAGGCTGCTAATCGGTCCGCAAGGGCCATCGCGTTATTCTCCGGCACCAGCCAGCCGGAATGGTCAGACTTAATCAGCTCCGGGATCCCGCTGTGCAGGGTTGATACCACCGGAATACCTACGGCCATCGCCTCCATCAGCGCCACCGGAATGCCTTCCATATCGCCATCGGCGCCCGTTACGGAAGGCAGCAGAAAGACATCCGCCTCGTCGAGCATGGCCTTGACTTCGTGGCTCGGCTTGAAGCCCGGCATCTCTACGACATCTTCCAGCTGATACTGTTCGATAAGCGTGCGCAGACGACGCTCCCACGGCCCAATGCCGAGAATGCGATAGTGGAAATCCACCCCGCGCGCTTTCAGCTGGCGGCAGGCTTCAATGGCCACATGGAGGCCTTTCTTCTCGGTCAGGCGAGCAACGGAGATGATCTGCAGCGGTTTTCCCGGCACCTTGACAGGACGGCGTGTGAAGCGCGTCAAATCCACGCCCATACGCGAAACGGCAATTTTCTCTCCCGGGCAGCCCATGTTTTTCAGGCGCCCGGCCCACAGGTCGCTGATAGGCAGCATCATGTCGCCGCGCCTGAACAGCTGCTGATACTCCGGCGTGTAGTGGTTCAGCACTTCGCGGCTGGAGATGTCGATACCGTGGAAGATGGTCGCAATTTTACCGTCAATCACGCCCAGCTCGCGCAGCTTCGCGGCGGTGACGCCCGCCGGGCCAAAGTGGGCGATAAACACGTCGGCACGATACGGCTGCGCGGTTTGCCCGCAGATCGCCGACAGGATCAGATTGCGGGATTCCGCCCCATAGCGGGAAACATTCAGCGCCCGCCACGTCGACGCGCGGTGGATCCCGCGCAGCGTCTGGCTGGCCCGGTGGCGCAGCTTGCTCAGCTTTCCGGACGGCTCATCCTGCAGCCAGCGGGTTTTCGCCTCCAGCCCATACTGGGTATACGCCGCATGGGTATTTTTGGTATCGCCCTTTTGCAGGGCGATAATCTCCACGTCATATCCCATATCGATAAACGCGGTGATTTGGTTCAGGACAAACGTTTCAGACGACAGCGGAAATTTCAGTAAGAAGAAACCAACCTTCATTTCCCCTCCCGCACGCGGTCAAGTACCGATTTCACCATCCCAATGCCCTTCTCGCGCTCGGTTTTCACCGCCACGGCCAGGCGTTCATTGATGGCGGGCAGTTGACCCAGGGTGTCCCCCACCATCGCACCCAGCGAACCATCCAGCAGATGACGGATATCCACGGCCATTTCCGGCATACCGAGCTGCTGCATGATGCCTGCTGATTTGTGTTCGTAGTTAATGGCAATGGCCGGCGTGCCAAAGTTCATGGAGATAATGGCGGAGTGCAGACGCGTGCCGACGGTCAGGTCGCAGGCGGAGAGAAGCTTGCCCATCTCCAGGTCGTTCAGTTCGTCCATCACCACGTGATAGCGGGACGGATCGTTAACCAGATTGCGCAGGTTCAGCGCCACCATACGGTCGTCTTTGTTGTAGCTGTCGATGCCGGTGCAGGTTGAGAGCGCCAGCACCTGGTACCCGCTGTCCAGCACGCGGTTCACCACGTCGGCGAAGGCTTTCTCATACGCCGCCTGCGTCGTACCTAAACGCTTATCGAAGGGCGCCAGCTCGCGCAGGGTTATGGCGACGGTTTTCTGTTTCGCCGCCACGTCGAGCCAGTGCTGCACCGCGTAGCTCGGCTGGAAGCCGTCGTCCTGATGATCCACCAGCCACGCGGTGTCCACGCCGTGCTCAACTTTTGAGGTGTCAATTTCGCTGCGCTTCATCATGTCGAGGCTGACCGACTCGCGCAGGATCAGCGCGTCGCAGTGGCCGAAGACGTAGTTTGCGAGCTGGTTAAACTGCGGATCCTGGAATGGCCCGACGCTGTGGCCAATCATAAACAGCGGCTTTTTCGCCATAAAGGTACAGAGCGCATGCTCAAACTGCGGCACGCCGTAGAGATCGACGAAGAACGAACCGCCGACCTGAATAATGGCGTCATAACCGGAAAGCAGACGGACAAAATCGGTAAAGCCCTGCGCGATCGCGATGTTGCGCAGCTTGCCGGTATCGGTCACGCGGGAAAGCAGCACCTGGTGCTGGTAGCGACGGCGCAGCACTTTCTTCACGCGGCCCATCACGCCCGCGGCGTTGTTATGCTGTTTCATCTGGCTGTAAAGCGGGTCGCCCATCACCGGGCGGTTCAGTAACCAGGATGAGCTGACTGGATAACGGCTCATCACGTCCACTTCGGTCTCAGGCTCAAGGGTGTTAATTGCATCCAGTAAACCGCGCAGGATGGCGCTGTCGCCACGGTTGCCGCAGGTATGGTTGCCAAGAATTAATAATTTCATAATGGCCTCTTAAATAACTAGCCTGCGCGAAGCAGCGTTTTCATTTTTTCGTTACGGCAAAACTGGCGCTTCATCTCCACCACCAGCGCATTGCGTGACAGCACAATCATCACGCCAAATGCCAGCGCCCCCGCGGCAACCTGCACCGCCAGCAGCGCGGCCAGCGGCAGGTGACCGCTGAGGATGATGCCCAGGCCGTAGCTCACCGCCAGGGTCGGCAAGGAGAGATAGAACGGCAGCCACAGGCTCAGGATGTACTGACGGTAGCTGGAGCCCAGCACCGGCTTGATCATGATGAAGTAGCTCAGAACGGTATTGACTACCTGCACCAGCAGGAAGCCCAGCGTGACGCCGATGGCGCCCGCCATATGCCCGCCGACGATAA
>NZ_QFXN01000124.1:0-64901 GCF_003144775.1 Enterobacter sp. CGMCC 5087
AACTTAAAGCTAATATCGACGCGCGCTTTTGCCATCAGCAGGGAACCAATCGGATTCCCCACGGAGCGCAGGAGCCCCACCACGCACAGCAGCTGCAGGATCGGGATGATGCCGTTCCACTTCTCGCCAAACACCAGCGGCACGAAGTTGCTGGAAACCACCATCAGCCCCAGCAGCACCGGGAAGTTAATGATCCCCACCACGGAAAGCAGCTTGTAGAAGTTAACGCGCAGCTTCTCGGTGTCGTCCTGGATCTTGGCGAAGGCCGGGAACAGCACGCGGGTGATGATCGGGTTCAGCTTCATCGGCGGCACCACCGCGACGTTGTAGGCCAGGTTGTAGCCCCCCGCCACGCTCGCGCCAAGAATACGCGCCAGCACCAGCGTCGACAGGTTGGTATTCACATAGTTGATGATGCTGTCCGCCGTCAGCCACGCGCCAAAGCGCAGGTTGGACGAGACGGATGCGAGAGAGAAATGCAGCCCGGGACGGTAGATCTTGCGGCCAAAGTAGCCGAACAGCAGCGTACGCACGGCAGAGTTAACCAGGTATCCGAGAATTGCGGTCATCGCCAGCGGCCAGAAATGGGCGCTCACCACGGTGAAGGTAAAGCCCGCCAGCACCGCGCTGGTCTCGATCATGCCGATCTTGTTGAACTCCAGCTCTTTCTGCATCAGCGCGCGGAACTGCTGCCCGTGCGGGATCACCACGAAAGCAAACGACAGCGTGCGCATCAGCGGAGCCAGATCCGGGTTGTGCAGCACGCTGGCGATGGTGTCGCTCAGCAGGAACACCAGCACGAACACGAAAATCCCCAGCCCCACGTTCAGCCAGTAGAGCGTGGTTAGCTCCAGATGGCTGATCTCTTTGCGCTGGATAATCGAATTGGCGATACCAAAATCAGACAGCGTATCGGCCAGCGCGATAATCACCAGCGAGACGGTCAAAAGGCCGAACTGGTGATTATCAATAATGCGCGCCAGCACGGTCATCTGCACCAGACCGAGGCCAATGATGACGATGGTCGCCATCGCTGACCACTTCGCCCCGCTGATGGTTTTTTCACGTAAGCTCATCTTAGTACGCCGCTTTGTTCACGAAACCTTTGAAGATGGTCAGAAAAACAATCTTGATATCGAACCAGATACTCCATTCACGGATGTACTCCAGATCGAATTCGATACGTTTTTCCATTTTTTCCAGCGTGTCGGTTTCGCCGCGCCAGCCGTTAATCTGCGCCCAGCCGGTAATGCCCGGCTTCACCTTATGGCGCAGCATGTAGCCTTCAATCAGCGAGCGGTACTGCTCGTTGTGCGCCACCGCGTGCGGACGCGGGCCAACAATCGACATCCCGCCGGTGAAGACGTTGATAAACTGCGGCAGCTCGTCCAGAGAGGTGCGGCGCAGGAAGTTCCCCACGCGGGTGACGCGCGGATCGTTCTGCGTTGCCTGGGTCACCACCTTGTCGTTTTCCATCACCTTCATGGAGCGGAATTTCCACACCATAATCGGCTTACCGTCCATACCGTAGCGGGTCTGGCGGAAAATAACCGGGCCGGGAGAGCTCAGCTTCACCGCGAGGGCAATGCAGCACAGCACCGGGGAGATGAGCAGTAAAATCAGCGAAGAGAGCACTATATCTTCCGCGCGCTTCAGCACGCGGTTAATGCCCGACAGCGGGGTGTCGTACAGCGGTACCACCGGCACGCCGTTCACCTCTTCAATGCGTGAATGAAGGATGTTGAAGGTAAAGACGTCCGGGATCAGGATCACCGAACAGGTAGTGTCCGCCAGCTCGCGCATCAGTTGCTTAATGCGGGATTCGTCTCTCATCTGCATGGCGATGTAGACGTTGTGAATTTTACCGGCTTTCGCGTCTTCAATAAGCTGTTCGTAATTGCCCGCCCAGTCCGACGGCACGCCGCCCGGCTTCGCGTCGTGATAAATCCCCACCACTTCAAACCCTAACCACGGCTCTTTGCGGAAGCTGTCGAGCAGAACCTTACCAACCGGAAGATCGCCCGCTACCGCAACGAAGCGACGGTTATAGCCCCGGTTGCGCAGCCAGCCCGCCCCAAAGCGGATCAGGGAACGGCACACCACCATGCCGACGCTGGTTAACAGATACCAGCTCAGATAGGTCACGAGGCGATTATCAAAATCATGGCTGAAGGCCACCAGGCCTGCGCTGAAGATCAGGCTCAGGGTCCAGTTCTGCAGCAGCAGCATCAGTTCGGTGGTCATTTTCACGCCGCGCCACGAGCGGTAGAAATCGGTCATCCCGCCGATCATCTGAAACACGACCAGCGCAATGAGTGCCATCAGCAGATGCATATATAAGAACGGCAGCCCGCCGATCCGACACACCGCCCACAATCCACCGACCATGATGGTGATATCAGAAAAACGCTGCACCATAGAGATTAACGATGCATTCGTTCTCGCTCGTTCGCGTTTTTTTAGATTCGTCATCGTTGTTCCTGTATTCGGTTCCCCCTCCCGCCGGGAGGGGCAATTGTTACTGATTCAACAGCGCCAGAATGTCCTTCGTTCGGGCTTCCATCAGCGCCGTGTCAGCACGGGACTCCACGTTCAGGCGCACCACCGGCTCGGTGTTGGACGAGCGCAGGTTGAAGCGCCACTGTGGGAACGCCATGCTGATGCCGTCCGTACGGTCAATTTCCAGCGCGTGGATCGCAAAGTGCTGCTCCACGCGGGCAATGGCCTCGGCCGGCTGCGCCAGCTTGCTGTTGATCTCCCCGCTCGCCGGGAACGCCGCCATGCGGTCGCGCACCAGCTCGCCCAGCGTCTGCCCCTTCAGGCACAGCAGCTCGGTCACCAGCAGCCACGGGATCATCCCGCTGTCGCAGTAGGCAAAATCACGGAAGTAGTGGTGGGCGCTCATCTCGCCGCCGTAGATGGCGTCTTCTTCGCGCATGCGCTCTTTGATGAAGGCGTGGCCGGTTTTGGACATCACCGGCGTGCCGCCCGCCGCGGAGACCACGTCGACGGTGTTCCAGGAAAGGCGCGGGTCATGGATGATTTTCGCACCCGGGTTTTTCTCAAGGAACGCTTCTGCCAGCAGGCCGACAATGTAGTAGCCCTCGATGAACTGCCCTTTCTCGTCGAACAGGAAGCAGCGGTCGAAGTCACCGTCAAAGGCGATCCCCATGTCCGCGCCGTGCTCAATCACCGCGTTGCGGGTGTCGTCGCGGCACTCCGGCAGCAGCGGGTTAGGAATACCGTTCGGGAAGTTGCCGTCCGGGGTGTTGTGCACCTTGACGAAGGTGACCGGCACGTTCAGCGCCTTAAAGCGGGCTTCCAGCGCGTCCACCACCGGGCCGGCCGCGCCGTTACCGGAGTTGATGACCAGCTTCAGCGGCTTGAGGTTCGCCACGTTGATGTAGCCCAGCAGGTGGTCGATGTACTCTTTCTGCAGGTTGATTTTTTTGTAGCTGCCGCGCTTCGCCTCGTTCACCGGCGGGAAGTCGTTGGCTTCCGCCAGACGCTGCACGTCGCGCAGGCCGGTGTCGCCGCTGATAGGGCGCGCGCCCTTGCGCACCAGCTTCATCCCGTTGTAGTCCATCGGGTTGTGGCTGGCGGTCACTTCGATACCGCCGTCCACGCCCAGGTGGAAGGTGGCAAAGTAAATCTCTTCGGTCCCGGAAAGGCCGATATCCAGCACGTCCACGCCCGCGTCCTGCAGCCCTTTCGCCAGGGCCAGCTTGAGGGATTCACTGGTCAGACGCACGTCGCCGCCCAGCACGATGGTCTGCGGCTTTAAATATTCGCCGTACGCGCGGCCAATGCGCCACGCGATGTCTTCATTCAGCTCTTCGCCCAGCTTGCCGCGAATATCGTAGGCTTTAAAACAGGTTAATTTTTCCATGATGACCCCTTTTTCAGGCAACAGTCGGCCCTGACCACGTAATGGCCAAATTGATTTTTTTGTCATTCGCAGGCCCGGTAAGCGCAGCGCCACCGGGCATAATGCAGAGTGCTACACCCGCCCGTAGCGGTCCTGGAAGCGCACGATATCGTCCTCTTCCAGATACGAGCCGGAGCGCACCTCAATTAAGTCGAGAGGAATTTTCCCTGGGTTCTCCAGACAGTGCGTCGCCCCCAGCGGAATATAAATGGACTCGTTTTCACCCAGCAGTTTGACTTCACCGTCGATAGTGACTTTAGCGGTACCCGCAACCACCACCCAGTGCTCGGCGCGGTGATGGTGCATCTGCACCGACAGCCCCTCGCCCGGCTTCACGGTGATGCGTTTCACCTGGTAGCGGTCACCGGAGTCAATGGAGTCATATTTCCCCCACGGACGGTAGACTTCGCGGTGAATATGGTGCTCGTGACGGCCATCGGCCTTAATTTGTTCAACCACTTTTTTAACGTCCTGCACGGCGTTACGGTCGGCAATCAGCACGGCGTCCTTTGTCTGGACAACCACCAGATCCTTCACCCCGACCGTGGTCACCAGGCCGGATTCGGCGTAGACGTAGCTGTTTTCCGTTTTGTGGCTAATAACATCGCCGTGGTGGACGTTACCCTCCGGGGTATGGGCGCTGATCTCCCACAGGGAGGACCAGGAGCCGACATCGCTCCAGCCCGCATCCATCGGTACCACGACGGCGTCCGCCGTACGTTCCATCACCGCATAGTCAATGGACTCTTCCGGGCAGGCGAGGAACGCCTCTTCATCCACGCGGATGAAGTCGAGATCCGGGTCCACCACCGCCATCGCCTTCTCGCAGGCGTTCAGAATATCCGGGCGGTATTTGCGCAGCTCTTCCAGGTAGCGTCCGGCGCGGAACAGGAACATCCCGCTGTTCCAGTAATATTCACCGCTGGCGACATACGCCTGCGCGGTTTCCAGATTCGGTTTTTCAACAAACTGCGCCACGTCAAACGCCACGCTGTCGCCTTCACCCGGCGTCACGCTGCCGCGACGAATATAGCCATATCCGGTTTCCGGCAGATCCGGCACGATGCCGAAGGTCACCAGCTTGCCGCTCTCGGCGTAAGGGATCGCCGCACGCACCGCGTCGCGGAAGGCGTCTTCCTGCTGGATAACGTGGTCTGCCGCCAGGACCAGCATCAGCGGGTCACAGTCCGGGCTGCTGCGTTTTGCCGCCAGCGCCGCCAGGGCGATCGCAGGCGCGGTATTGCGTCCGGCAGGCTCCAGGATGATGTTTTCGGTGAGCTTATTCAGCTGGCGCAGCTGCTCGGCAACAATAAAGCGGTGCTGTTCGTTACAAATCACCACCGGGCTTTCACACTCCACGCCGTGCAGACGGTTTACCGTCGTCTGCAGCATGGTGAGATCCCCTTTCAGGCAGAGGAACTGTTTTGGATAGAGCACGCGGGACAGCGGCCACAACCGGCTACCAGAGCCACCAGCCATCACAACCGGATACAAAGTGGTTTGACTCATGATTTATCCCCGTATATCTGCAATAAATTGGCTCAGCACGTTCTCTTTTTCGAGCGTGCGTTCGGCATATTCACGTGCCACCGTGTTCACTTTTGGCATGGCAAGCGCTTGCTCAATTCCGGTTACCAGCGCCGGGACCGATTCCGGCTCCACGCACACGGCAATCCCCGGATAGCTATCACACAGCTGGCCTAATTCTGTTTCGGCTTCTGCCGTGATCACCGCGTTACCGCCCACTGCCAGAATGTTGGTCAGCTTGGACGGCAGCACCGCGTCGGCCGCGCCGCGTTTTTGCA
Organism: Enterobacter sp. CGMCC 5087; assembly: GCF_003144775.1. Taxonomy (NCBI): domain Bacteria; kingdom Pseudomonadati; phylum Pseudomonadota; class Gammaproteobacteria; order Enterobacterales; family Enterobacteriaceae; genus Enterobacter; species Enterobacter sp. CGMCC 5087. The sequence goes on from NZ_QFXN01000124.1 coordinate 5,734, forward strand.
CCACCAGATGGCAGTCGCCCATCTTCAGCAGCGCAGGCAGTGCCTCGTAAGACTGAAGCGGGAAAAATTTCACGTTGGTCAGGCCGCGTTCCCCGGCCATTTTTTCCAGCCGCGCCTTTCCACCGCCCTGCCCGACAATCACAAACGTCCATGGATGTTCACTCAGCAGCTGGGCCGCTTCAATCACGCTTTCCAGCCCCTGCTTTTCGCCGATGTTGCCTGAGTAAAGAATGATTTTTTGATCTTCAGGCAAACCGAGCTGCGCGCGCAGGGCATGAGCATCCTGCTCAGTTACATCGCGAAAACGCGCCACTTCTGACCAGTTCGGGAAGAAAATGACTTTCTCCGCCGGGACGCCCTTCTCCTGCGCCTTGTTCATCATCGAGCGCGAGATAGTCGAGACGTAATCAACGTTGTGCAGGCCGCTGCGCTCAAACGCGCTGGCGAGCTTCGCGACCTTGCCGCCTTTACTTTTGCCTGCCATCCCCAGGCCCAGCATGGCGTCAACTTCGTAATCCTGTATGTGCAGCAGAGTGCGCGCGCCGGAGAGTTTGCCCAGCAGGCGCATGCCCGGCGTGCAAAACAGCGTTGGCACCACGCCGATGATGCGATCCGGCTTCCAGCGACGCTGCGCCATCAGCGGGAAGAAGCTGCTCAGGGCAAAGCTGCCCAGATGAAGTAACCGTTTCAGCGTTGAGGGCTGCTTAGGCACATACAGCGGGCAGCGCCAGACGGTCGCTGCGCCCTCTTCGCGACGGTAGCGCCAGCTTGAGTAGCGCTCCCCGACTTTCCACTCCGGGTAGTACGGCGGCGCGGTAATGACCCGCACGTCATGTCCCTGGCTCGACATCCACTCAACCATCTCGCCGGTGTATTTCCCGATGCCGGTTAATTCCGGCGAGTAGTTGATTCCGTATACGAGGATCTTCATATGCCCGGCACCTCGGCCTGACGTTCAGCCAGGAAATAGGCACGACTGTTGTCATGCACATTATCGCTGGCAAGCAGCGCCTCTGGCGTCTGCCAGCGGTAGTCGTCATGCTGAGAATCAGGCAGACGCAGGTCTGCCTCACTCACCTTCAGGCGGAACCCCAGCACGATGTAGTGCGTGGTGAACCCGGTGCCTGAAAAGTTATCGTCATAGAAGTGCTGCCAGACCCCGTAAAACTGGCCCGCTGCCATCGGCAGCTGCAGGCCCAGTTCCGCCAGAGTGAGACGCTCAAACGCATCGCTGAGCCGCTCATCCTTCTGCACGCGCCCGCCGGGCACGAACCAGAAGCCCTGTGCAGGACGGTTGGTTCGTTTCCCCAGCAAGAACTCGCCGCGTTCGTTCTCCACGATCAAATCAATTGAGATGAGCGGAGTGGAACGCACTACCGTGGCAAAATCTTCCTGACTTAAAAACATCGTTACCCCCGGAAGCGGTGCTGGTTTTCCAGGAACCACTGGTAGGTACTGGCCAGACCCTGCTCCAGTGACACCTCGTGATACCAGCCCAGCTGATGCAGACGGGTCACGTCCAGCAGTTTGCGCGGCGTGCCGTCCGGTTTCGTCGCGTCAAACACCACGCGGCCTTTGTAGCCCACTACCTGCGCGATGGTTTGCGCCAGCTCGCGAATGGTGCAGTCCACGCCGGTACCCACGTTGATGTGCGACAGCATCGGCTCGGTGTTTTCCTGCCACACCTCGCGATCCAGCTCCATCACGTGAATGCTGGCGGCAGCCATGTCGTCCACGTGCAGGAACTCGCGCATCGGCGTACCGCTGCCCCACACCACCACGTCCGGCGCGTTCTCGGCGGTCGCCTCGTGGAAGCGGCGCAGCAGCGCTGGGATCACGTGCGAGTTGCTCGGGTGGAAGTTGTCGTGCGGTCCATACAGGTTGGTCGGCATCACCGAACGATAGTCGCGGTTGTACTGACGGTTGTAGGACTCGCACAGCTTGATCCCGGCAATCTTGGCAATCGCGTACGGCTCGTTGGTCGCCTCCAGCGTGCCCTGCAGCAGCTCGCTTTCGGCGATCGGCTGCTTCGCCATTTTCGGGTAAATACAGGACGACCCGAGGAACAGCAGCTTATTCACGTTGTGCAGATGCGCCGCGTGAATGATGTTGCTCTCGATCATCATGTTTTCGTAGATGAAATCCGCCGGGTAGGTGTTGTTAGCGACAATGCCGCCCACCTTCGCCGCCGCCAGATACACCTGATCAATGCGTTCGTTAGCAAAGAAGTCCTGAACCGCACGGCTGTCGAGCAGGTTCAGCTCGTCGCGCGAACGGACGACCACTTCGACGTCACCGCGCTGTTCCAGCTGGCGAACAATCGCGGAACCCACCATTCCGCGATGACCGGCGACAAAAATACGTTGTTTTGTCATTCTCAGGACTCCAGCGCGATGGCAACCTCGTAGCCATGAGATTTGAGCAGAGAGTGTTTTTTCGCTGCTTCAAGATCTTTGGCTACCATCTCGGAAACCATCTCTTGCAGAGTGATTTCTGGTTTCCAGCCCAGCTTCTCGTGCGCTTTGGTTGGGTCGCCCAGCAGGGTTTCCACTTCCGCAGGACGGAAGTAGCGCGGGTCAACCTGCACAATGACATCGCCTGGCTTCACGCCCGGCGCGTCGTGGCCGGTCACAGAAACAACGATACCTTTCTCTTCCACGCCGGTACCTTCGAAGCGCAGTTTGATGCCCAGCTGTGCCGCCGCCATTTCAACGAACTGACGCACGGAGTACTGCACGCCGGTCGCAATCACGAAGTCTTCTGGCTGTTCCTGCTGCAGCATCATCCACTGCATTTTCACGTAGTCTTTGGCATGGCCCCAGTCACGCAGGGAATCCATGTTGCCGAGGTGCAGGCAAGACTCCAGACCCTGCGCGATGTTGGCGATAGCGCGAGTGATTTTGCGGGTTACGAAGGTTTCGCCGCGACGCGGAGATTCGTGGTTGAACAGAATGCCGTTACAGGCGTACATGCCGTAGGATTCACGGTAGTTCACGGTGATCCAGTAGGCGTACAGTTTTGCTACCGCATACGGAGAGCGCGGGTAGAACGGCGTGGTCTCTTTCTGCGGGATTTCCTGTACCAGACCGTACAGCTCGGAGGTGGATGCCTGGTAGAAGCGGGTTTTCTTCTCAAGGCCGAGGAAGCGGATGGCTTCCAGCAGACGCAGGGTACCCATGGCATCAACGTCAGCGGTGTATTCCGGAGACTCGAAGGAAACCGCTACGTGGCTCATCGCGCCCAGGTTGTAGACTTCATCCGGCTGTACTTCCTGCAGGATACGGGTCAGGTTGGAGGTATCGGTCAGGTCGCCGTAGTGCAGATGGAATTTCGGGTTCGCCGCGTGAGGATCCTGATAAATATGATCCACACGTTCGGTGTTGAAAGAAGACGCACGACGTTTAATACCGTGTACTTCATACCCTTTTTCCAGCAGGAACTCTGCCAGGTAAGAACCATCCTGCCCGGTAACGCCGGTGATGAGAGCGACTTTAGACATGTTTATATTCCTCTACTTATGAATTTAATCAGTTTCAACGCGTTCGCGTATCACCACTGCGGGGTTGCCACGGCAAATTTTATTTGCCGGTAGCGATTTAAAAACGCTGCTGCGGGCACCGACTACCGTGCCATCGCCAACAGAAACACCCGGTGCAACAAAAACATCCGTTGCCAGCCAACATTTTTCCCCTATCGCAACAGGCGAAGCGGTAATATCAAAATGCTGACTCATAAAATCGTGGCTGCCGGTGCACAAATAACACTTCTGTGAAACCACCGAATTTGCGCCAATCGTAATTTCGCCAAGGGTATATAACACCGCGTCATCCCCAACCCATGCGTAATCCCCCAGCGTTAATTTCCACGGATAGGTAATTTTCACAGAAGGTCGGATGACTACGTTTTTTCCGATTTTTGCGCCAAACAGGCGCAATAAAAAAGCTCGCCAGCGGTACATTATTTGCGGCGACCAGGCAAATAAGGTTGCCTGAACGGCCCACCACAGCTGTACCTTAATACCGTTCCCGCCCCGAAAACCTTTCGGCACGGAAAAACCTTTTAAATCCTGCATTGCGTTTCCTTATATTCAGGCTTTGTTATATAAGGTTTTCGTTTTGCCTGTGGTGCGCAGGCGTAATAAATAAGACAATTCCGCCCAGAACCCCGGCACGCGTAATATTTTACGCTGCACGTTTTTGGCATCCTGGCACAATTCCAGATTATTAGACGTTGACACACCGCCCATTGAGAATTCAGACACCAGCCCTTTAATTCGACGGAACGGGTAACCTGATTTATACAGGCTGGCTGCCAGCGCATAATCGGAAGACACTTTATACTGCAAATCGTAAGGCTGTTTTTTCAGACCCTTTACCGGGAAGAAAATGGCCTGATGGCTGGCGGGCAAGCTGTGATAGATATACCAGCCTGGCTTCGCGCTGCGGCACACTTTATGTCCGTCGCCAAAATCGAGCAGCGCATCGCCAATATACATGGCGTCCTCTTTCTGGCGAGCCAGCTGACGGGCAAACAGCGCCACGTCTTCATGGAAAATATCTCCCGAGTTCAGGAAGATGGCATAACGGCCTTGCGCCATGTTGATGCCTTTATTCATCGCATCATAGATGCCTTTATCTTTCTCGCTGATGTAGCGTAAGTTGAACTCACCGTTGAGTTTTTCCAGAAACTCCGCAGTGCCATCGTTCGAGCCGCCGTCGACCACAATCCACTCAAAGGTGAGGCTTGGATCGCGCGCCAGGTTGCGCAGCGAGCGCCAGGTTTTTACCACCCCTTCGTAATTACGAAAAGCGACAGTAACGACGCTAAGAAACATAAATCACCTCATTTCGTCATACGTTCGTAATATTAAGCGCCTTGCGCAGAATAAACGGACAGACAATCAAGAAAGCATATTCCGGGCTAAATATTGACCCGGTAAAAAACAGCGACACCGGAGTAAACAGATAAAGCTGAACGCGAAAGTTCTGGTTATCACCAAACGCGTTAATCATCATTTTGAAAACTTTAAACAGATACCACAGGGTCAACAGTACGGCGAACCACGAAAAATAAATAATTAACAGATACAGACCATTGTCTATGGTTTTACCGACATCCGCACCGTTAAAGATTCCGAATGATGCAACATATTCGTAAAGTGAGCCGAATCTTACTACCCCATCAATATGGGTTAAGGAATAACCCACCATCACCAGTGGCCCAATGATGCGATAATAGGACGAAGACCCTTCCGTTCCCAAATCACCAAGACGTTCTGAGATGTACGGGAAGGCAAATATCACGCCTACCATAAATACCGTCAGGGAGATAATCGCCAGCGGCAGTTTTTTCTTAATCGCATCTTTGTTCAGGTACTGGAACGCCCACTCCAGCAGGTAAAACAGGATAAATGTCATTACCCCTGAGAACGATCCAGACAGAACAATTCCTGCAAGAATCATAGCATCGGTCTTAGGCGTTTTGATACCAAACTGTTTGATGCTGAGCCAAATTGAGATTAACGCCAGAGCGAAAAACGCCGGTTCAAAATAGAGGGCTGTAGTACGCTTCCCGCCAAACTTGATGAAGTTCAATACATAGCTGTTACTGTAAATGAGATATTTCGAAATTATCTCCATCAGGCTGCTGCCGCCGGTGAGAATAATTTGCGCCATCTCCAGTGCGGCAAGCATAACAATTAACGCAACGGCAATATAAAAGAACCTAAGGATTTTCCGATAATTGTGCGGAGAAATAGTTTTAAACCGAATACTCCAGACCATTCCGATAATAATAACAATATAAACAAACAGCATGGTCGACGTGACGTATTTACTCGCATCCAGCGACTGGCCAAAGATGTAGTTAAACAGCGTCAGGCCCGTGCCCAGACCTAAGGCAATCATCAGCTTCTTGAGGTTGATTTTATCGACATACAGCAGAAGCAGAACGGGCAGGAAGGTTACGATGGTTATCGGGAAGCTTTCGCCGAGCTGGGCAATTTTGACGTTGACCAGCAGGTAGATCAGCGGCAGCAGCAGATAACTACAGATTCTGATAGAACGAGACATATTCCTCCAGCATCTGTTGTCCACTGTAGGCCTTGCGGCTGCGGTTGCGGAACGATTCCAGGTCTGTGCCAAAAACGATCTCAGCAATCTGCGCCTTCGGCAGCTGTACCAGCGGCAGGACCTCCTGCTCCGTGAAGGTTTTCCCGCCGGACTTTTCCAGCACTTCGCGCGCCGCATCGCTGTGGGTGGCGATCACCGGCACGCCGATAGAGAGCGCTTCGCAGAGGATCAGCGGGTAGTTATCCACGCGGGAGCTGAACACCAGCGCGTCCATTTCATTCAGCGCGCTCATCAGCTTGCGCTTGTCGGTCTCAAACCCGTGGTTCACCACGTTGGCCCCTTCGAACGGTGAAAACTTGCCGAAGGTGTGAAGCTCTATCTTGTCACCCAGCGCCATCATGTCACGCACCAGCTGCTGGTTGGTTTTACCGTCGTAACGCAGGTCATGCGCAACGATAGCGATTTTCGGTTTGCCCGCGGTTTCGGCCACCGGGGTCAGCTCGGCAAGAATGGCTTCCGTCGCTACGTCGATGCCGTTGTTGATAATCTGACAGCGCCCTGCCCCGTACAGGCTGTTGAAGGCATCGGCCACGTGCTGGCTCGGGGAGATAAACGTACAGCCGAGCGAGAGCATGTCGCGGAACAGCTGACGCTTTCTGGCCACCAGCTGATGCGCGCGATCCACCTTCACCGGCGGGTAGTTGCTTAACGTCGGGCACTTCTGGCAGTTATCTTTCCAGCCTTCGCAGCCGTCGGTAAACGCGCAGCGTCCGGTCACGCTCCAGTGATCGTGCAGCGTCCAGACAAAGCGGGTATCGGGCTTGTGGGCCTGCACCTTCTGGCAAAACGCCACCACCTCTTCCAGATTCAGCCAGTAGCTGTGCAGCACGTGAAAATGCAGCACAACCGGGCCGGTCGTGCGCGTCACGGTGCGGTAAAGATTGTTCAGGTTGCCAAACAGGTCGCGGTTAAACAGACGGAACAGCGCAATGTTGGCAATCGAGGTCAGACGCGGCGTGTGCTTGTGCACCTGCGGGAAGTTATCGTGGCTGACGCTTTTCTTGCCGCCTTTGCCGTAGCCGTAAATAAACCGAGACTGAAGTCCTTTTTGCAGCGCGCGCTGGTGCAGATCCAGCGCCACGCCTGCCGCTCCGCCTTCTGCGAGGCGTACGTTAAATTGCAGAATGTTCATTTAATCACCTTCACGCGGGCCTTTTCTCCCACCACCAGCGCGTTATCCGGAATGCTGTCCAGCACTACGCTGCCAGCACCAATCGTGACGTTATTACCAATCGTAATGTCACCGATGATTACCACGTTCGCGCCCAGCTCGACGTTATTGCCGATGACCGGGCAGGCCAGGCTGTCAGGCCCGCGGTTGCCAATGGTGACCGCATGACGAATGGTGAAATCATCCCCGGCGACCACAAACTTGTTGATCACCACCGCATAGCCGTGATGGATGGTAAAGCGGCGGCCAATAGTGGCAGCAGCCTGAATTTCATAGCCAAAAAAGCATTCGGTAATGATGCGGTACAGCACCAGCACGGGCGCCGCCCAGATATTGTTCAGCACGTTTTTCTTACGCCACACCGAGCAAAAGTGCGCGATGCGGTACGCCAGAACCATGCAGCACGGACGCAGGCTCCAGCTGTTAGCGCGGCAATCTTCCAGAAACATTATTTCCCCCGAAGTCCATCAGCCAGGCGTTTGCCGTTACGCACGGACAGCAGCGTCAGCAGCGTGCGCCAGTTCATGCGCTTATTGCGGATCTGATAGAGGGTAAAGAGCTGATATTTACGGCTGGCACGGTCAAACTTGTCCTTGTGCTTGCGGTAAAAATGGAAGTAGCCGGAGAACTTCTTCGGCGAGGAGGTGATTTGCATCTCCCCGTGGTTGATATGCAGGATCTGCGTGGCCTCTTCCACCTTCCACGGCTCGCCGTACTCCACCACCATGCGCAGGAAGATATCGTAATCCTGCGCGGCCTTGAGTTCGGTATCGAACAGGCACTCTTTGAAACGCCACGCCCAGGTGAAGACCTGGTTACCAATAATGTTGCGCTTGTAGAACAGGCGGCGAGAATACGGCGATTTCGGGTACAGCGGCAGACTCGCGGGCTGCGAGTAAACCTCGCCCTGGCAAACATAGTCGTTGGCATACAGGAAAGCGTGCGTGACCAGCTGTTCTTTATGCGACAGGAAGATAGACAGGCGGTTCGGCGTCCATTCGTCATCGTCGTCGATCCCGGTCAGATACTGCCCTTTGGCCTGCATAATCGCCTGATTACGCACCGCGCATGCGCCGGAGTTAATGGCGTTATGCGTATAGACCACCCGCGGGTCGTTGAGGTCAGTCACAAACTTTTGCAGCTGTTCATACGAGGAAGAGCAGTCATCAACGATGATCAGCTCCCAGTTATCGTAATCCTGTCGCAGGACGGATTTGATTGCGCGGATCGCCAGCTGCTGACGATTCCATGTCGGCATATAGATTGAAACTAAAGGGCGTTGTGTGGTCATGGTCTTCCCCTTATCCCTCACCCGGCCCCTCTCCCGGTGGGAGAAGGAGAAAGCTGCTCTCCCCTCTGGGGAGAGGGTTAGGGTGAGGGGGATTTTTATTTGCTGTCAGATTTATATTCGTACTCGTAATAGCCATAATCCTGGTACCCGGTCGCGCGGCGGAAGATGGAGTTCAGGATCACCCCTTTCACCTCAATCCCGTTCTGCTCGAAGCGGCTCAGGCTGGTTTCCACCTCTTTCAGGGTGTTGACCGCATAACGCGCCACCATCAGCGTGGTTCCCGCGTGGCGGCCAACAACGGCTGCGTCGGTCACGGCCAGAATTGGCGGCGTATCGATCAGCACCAGGTCGTAATTTTTGCTCGCCCACTCCACCAGCTCGGTGAAGCGTTCGCTCATCAGCAGCTCGGACGGGTTAGGCGGTACCTGACCGCGAGGGATCAGGTCAAATTTCGGCACCGTTGTAGGTTTCGCGCTCTGGCTGATTTCACCTTTACCGAGCAGAATTTCCGACAGACCGTTAACGTTGTTGGTGCCCAGCAGCTCGTGGGTGTAGCCCTTACGCATATCGCAGTCGATCAGCAGCACGCGCTTGTTGGTCTGGCTGACCACCGCCGCCAGGTTGGCGCAGACGAAGGTTTTACCAATCGACGGGCTGACGCCGGTTAACATCAGGACGTTGTTTTTGGCCTGCATCATGGCGAAGTGCAGGCTGGTACGCAGGCTACGGATCGCTTCGATGGCGAGGTCGGTTGGGTTACCCACCGCCAGCAGCTGGCTCTGTTTGTAACGCTTGACGCCCTTGATTGTTTTGACGCTGTCGCGGGATTTTTGCCACTCGGACAGCGGAATGCTGGCATAGACGTTGATACCGCTCTCTTCCAGCACCTGCGGGCTTTCGATACCGCGGTTGAACAGCGAACGCAGCAGCACGCCCACGATGGAGAGCATCAGGCCGAGAATAATGCTGCCGAGAATTATCAGCGCTTTCTTCGGCTTCAGCACGCCAGGCTGGGTAATGGCCGGGTCGACGATGCGCACGTCACCGACGGTACTGGCTTCGGTGATCTTCAGCTCCTGCTGCTTGTTCAGCAGCTGCATGTAAACCTGCTGTCCGGACTCCACGTCGCGGGTCAGACGCACGATCTCCTGCTGCGTTTTCGGCATCGCGGTCACGCGGTCATTGAGCTTCGCCTTCTCCTCTTCCAGCGTGCGGCGTTTCTCCAGCAGCGTGCGGTAGGCCGGGTGACGTTTGGTATAAAGCTTGGAAATCTCCGCCTCTTTGAAGGTCAGCTCGTTGAGCTGCGCATCAATGTTGACCATCGAATCGAGGACCGATTTCGCCTCCAGCGGCAGGTCAACGGAGTCTTTATCCTGACGATAGGCGTTCAGCTTGTTCTCGGCATCATCCAGATGGGCGCGCAATTCCGGGAGCTGTTTCGCGAGGAAGGCCAGGCTTTTCGCTGCTTCCGCCGACTTACGCTCAACGTTCTGCTCAAGATAGTTGCGGGTAATGCTGTTCAGGATGTCGCGGATTTGATCCTTATCTTCACCGGTAAAGGTCATGCTCAGCACGCCGGTGTCCTTACCGTTTTCGGTGACGGTCAGGTTGTTTTGCAGATTGTTGATCATCCCCAGGGTGGAGAATTTAGTGACGGTGAATTCGCCGCCCTCCTGGGCGTTGATGGCGCTAACCATCATGCTGACACCGTCTTTGGTCAGCATCTGCCCCACTTCGCCGCGCGCGCTAAAACCTGCGTCGCTGGTTAGCTGGTACTGTTTCGGGCCAAGCACCTTCAGGGTAAACGTCTGATCGCCTGCCCCTTTCGGCAGCACGAAGTCAGTGACTTTCACCGTGTCGTTGTTTCGCCCCATCAGACGATCCCAGCCGGCACCAAAGATTGGGAAGGTATTTTTGGTGACGGAGATATCGAGCCCGAGGTCGTGAACCGTTTTACCCAGCACCAGGCGTGACTGGATGAGCTGAATTTCGGCGTCGGATGCCGGCGGCTTGTTCGCCAGCGCGGAACCGATGTCCTGCACCAGCGAGTTGCCGGTATTCTGCTCGATCTGTACCAGCGCGTCGGCGCTGTAGATAGGGGTGGCAAACAGCGTATAGACGACGGCCGCCGCAGCGAACACGGCGGTAATGCCCAGCACCCACCACTTTGCCTCTACAACAGTGCCGACCAGGCGCCCAATATCAATTTCATCACTGCCCGAAGTCGGGGCGGCAGAAGGTCTTGTTTTTTCTGTCATTGTTATCCCTGCTGAACTTTCAGTGCCTGCGCCCAATGTTGGGCAGACTGGTCAAGTAAGGTGTAAACCGCCTCAAAGGCCTCATGGCTTTTGCGATACGGATCGGGGATTTCACGTTCATTGTCCCAGTGACCAAACAGCATCACCTTGCCGCGCATCTCCGGAGCGATATCGCACAGCGCATGAATATGGCGTTTTTCCATCGTCAGGATCAGGTCATACTCCCGGCACATGCGGCCAGTGACCTGGCGGGCCACGTGGCCGTCGAGGGAGAGGTGATGATCCCGCGCCACGCTCGTTGCGCGCTCATCGGCACCTTTACCGACCAGTGCACCCAGCCCTGCCGAATCAACGGTCAGTTCGGGCTGGTAGTGTTTCAACAACCGTTCAGCCGTAGGGGAACGGCAAATGTTCCCCACGCATACCACCAGAATTTTGTTAAACATCGCGGATTACCAGGTATGAATGTCGCGCGCCGTATCCGTCATGTAGCGAACGCCACTGATGGTTGGCAGCAACTGGTTGATCAGACGGTTCCAGCGGGCAACCGGCGCGGTGGTGACATACACCACATCGTATGGCTGGAGACGGAACTCCGTTGCCATCACCAGAGAGGTCGCATCGGACATATCCAGCTGGTAGATGTTGGCAATCTTGCCTTTCGCACTGCCCTCACCTTTCAGCGGACGGATAACGAAGATACCGGTCGCGTTAGAGGTCGTCAGATCGATACCCTCAGCATTGCCCAGCGCTTCGGTCAGCGTCATACCGCTGAAGTCCATTTTGAGGGTGCTCTGTTTCTTCACTTCACCCATCACGAAGACTTTCAGATCGTCATTGCGCGGCACGTAGAGAATGTCGCCCGGATAGAGCAGGCGGTTCTGGGTCAGATCGCCGTTTTGCATCAGCGCCTGCAGCGAAATACGCTGCTCCTTCCCGTTGTGGGTGAGCACGACGTTGCGCCAGTCGGCACCGTCGGTTAACCCGCCCGCGGCGTTGATGGCATCCAGTACGGTCAGAGGAACGTTGGTGATGGCCTGCTGGCCGGATTTGTTCACCTGGCCGGAGATATAGGCTTTTTGCGAGCGGAATGCGGCGATATTAACGTCCACCTGCGGATCGGCGATGTACTGCGCTAAGCGGCCGGTAATATCACTACGTATCTCGGCAAGCGTTTTCCCTGCAACATGGACTTTACCAATGTAGGGATAGAACATGGTGCCATCTGACTGCACCCAGTTACCGGTGTCGCTTGAGCTACGGTACTGGCCCGCTGGCGTGGTCAGTTCAGGGTGGTCCCAGACGGTCACGTTGATCACGTCACCCGGCCCCACTCGGTACTGGTAGGACGCAATTTCCTGGTCCAGCGACATATTCGGCTGGGCAACATTCGGACGTGGACGTAATTGTTCGACCAGACGAGGCGTAAGTGGATAAACATTCACCATTTTGTCGAGATCAAAATCGGCATCCTGTTGCTTAATCACATCCTTACCCATTGTTGACATATTGCTGCCGGGAAAGACCGTGCAACCACTCATCAAGGTCACAGACACCAATAATGGCATCAATTTCATTTTGGATTTCATCATTGATTATTTATCACTTTGGCAGAGTAATTATCCTGTGCAATTTAAATAAGCTCGAGTCGTATTGGGTTTCAGCATGCAGTTAATCAAATAGAAATATAACTGGCATCAGTCCTAAAAAAAGCTTATTCATCCATTGGCTATTGACAGAATAATCGAGGCTGATTCACACGCTTTCAGGCACGCTACCGCCCTTGGCTTTCAGTTACCAATCCACTGACTAAACAATGTGTTATGGATAGACACCCTCTTGAGCAAGGTCTTCTGGAAATATATCAGTCGCTTGAGAAACCCGACGGATAATGAATAACCATCCCTGAAGACCGAACATAAATAGCAACACCGAGATTTAACATTTGATGCTGGGAGAATTGTTGCAGCTAACCTAATAGCAGGCAAGGAGACAACTGTCCTAATATTGGTTTTTAAGATTAATATTAAGAGCAAATTTTTGAACTTTTAGGATTTTCTTTATATTGACAAAATAAGAGTAAAAATCATTCCCTGCGATATATCCTAAAATGCATTCCTTGTAATTAAATATACGTATTTCGCTTATTTACACCCTATTGAGAATGCTCTCTTTTTCACCCATCGTATTAAGAGAAATCTCAGCCCGGCATTGCAATTTCCCCCAGCTTTATCCATGATCGAAGTGTGACATTCGTCATATAACAGAAGGTATTGCTATTACTATGGAATGGATTGCCGATCCCTCAATCTGGGCCGGGCTGGTTACGCTGGTCGTCATCGAGCTCGTGCTCGGGATTGATAATCTGGTCTTTATCGCCATCCTCGCTGAAAAACTGCCCCCTTCCCAGCGCGACCGCGCGCGCGTGACGGGCCTGCTGCTGGCGATGGTGATGCGGTTACTGCTGCTGGCCTCTATCTCCTGGCTGGTGACGCTCACACAGCCTCTGTTCTCCATCCACGGTCTGAGTTTTAGCGCCCGCGATCTGATCATGCTTTTCGGCGGGTTGTTCCTGCTGTTCAAAGCCACGGTGGAGCTCAACGAGCGGCTGGAAGGCAAAGACAGCGAGAACCCAACCCAGCGCCGCGGGGCGAAATTCTGGCCGGTAGTGGCGCAAATCGTGGTGCTGGATGCGGTCTTCTCCCTCGACTCGGTGATCACCGCCGTCGGGATGGTGGACCACCTTGCGGTGATGATGGCTGCGGTGATTATTGCCATCACGCTGATGATCATGGCCAGCAAGTCGCTGACCCGCTTTGTGAACAGTCACCCGACCATCGTGATCCTCTGCCTGAGCTTCCTGCTGATGATTGGCTTTAGCCTGGTGGCCGACGGTTTTGGCTTCCATATTCCGAAAGGCTACCTGTACGCCGCCATCGGCTTCTCCGTCATGATTGAAGCGCTCAACCAGCTGGCGATATTTAACCGCCGCCGCTTCCTGTCCGCGAATCAGACCCTGCGTCAGCGCACGGCCGACACGGTTATGCGCCTGCTAAGCGGTAAGAAAGAGGATGCGGAGCTGGATGCCGAATCCTCCGCCATGCTGGCCGATCACAGCGACGGGCTGATCTTCGACCCGCAGGAACGACGGATGATCGAGCGGGTGCTTAATCTGAATCAGCGGACGGTCAGCAGCATCATGACCTCGCGGCATGACATTGAGCATATTGACCTGACGGCACCGGAAGAGCACATTCGCGCCCTGCTGGATAAAAACCAACACACCCGCGTGGTGGTAACCGGCGGTGAAGAGGAAGAGGAGCTGCTGGGCGTGGTGCACGTGATTGACCTGCTCCAGCAGCAGCTTCACGGCGAGGCGCTCAACCTGCGCGTACTGGTACGCCAGCCGCTGGTCTTCCCTGAGGGGCTACCGCTGCTTTCCGCCCTTGAGCAATTCCGTAACGCGCGCACGCACTTTGCCTTTGTGGTGGATGAGTTTGGTTCGGTGGAAGGGCTGGTCACGCTCAGCGACGTCATGGAAACCATCGCCGGTAATCTGCCTAACGAGGTGGATGAGATTGACGCCCGCCATGATATTCAGAAAAACGCAGACGGTTCGTGGACCGCTAACGGCCATATGCCGCTGGAAGACCTGGTGCAATACGTGCCGCTGCCGCTGGATGAAAAACGGGAGTATCACACTATTGCCGGCCTGCTGATGGAGTATTTGCAGCGTATTCCGCAGCCGGGGGAAGAAGTTCAGGTGGGCGACTATCTGCTCAAAACGCTGCAGATTGAAAACCATCGCGTGCAGAAGGTTCAGCTCATTCCGCTGCGGGATGAGGAAGAACTGGATTTTGAGGTTTAGGTAAAACAAAACGGCAACCCGGTTGCCGTTTTTAGTGTTTGCTCCCTCTCCCGTGGGAGAGGGCCGGGGTGAGGGCATCAGGCCGCAACGCCACCCGGCGCAACGGACATCAAAGCTTATCCAGCAGCTTCTTAACGTCCTTACCGTCCTGTGAATCTTTATTGCGTTCCGCCCAGCCGCTAAGCCGACGTTTCGCTTCATCCTGCAGATGCTTACGCAGGAGCTGATCCACCTCCAGACGGTAATTCAGGGCCTGCCATTTGCCGTATACGGTCAGCGGGACCGGCGTCTCTTTCAGGAAGTCGATGAGCTTGCTTTCACCCTGCCAGCCGGAAAGTACGCGCACGTTAAAGCGCGTGTCCGCGGTTTCTTTCACCAGATCCAGCTTACCTTCACCGGTCATTGATAAGAGTGAAGAAGTACCCTGCATTCCGTCGAGAGTAAGTTGTCCGTTGTCCAGCGTCAGGTCCGTGGTGAAGCTGTCGAGGCGCGTGGCGCTGTCGTAGTTATCCTGGGCCTTCACATCGCTGCTGCGCTCGACCGCCTGCTGCACCAGCTGCTGGAAGTTAAGCCCTTCCATACGGGAATTTTTCAGATCAAGATGCGCCTGCCCCTGCCACTCGCGGCGGAAAGCATCGGCATCAATTTTCGTGCCTGAGAAGTCACCCGCGAGCGTCAACTGCCCCGTCAGGGATATCGGATAGTTAAACGCGTTCAGGATGGTGCCTATCTCAACGTTGTCGAGACGCGGCTGGAATTCGGCGCTGGCTTCGTCTTTACGGACGTCCAGCGTGCCGGGCAGCGAGAGGCTCCCTGCGCCCATCTTTCCGCTAAGCTCGGAGATCACCAGCAAACCGTTATGGTTAAACATCTGGCTGCTCACGTCGGTAAAATCAATGCCGCGCCAGCGCAGGCTATTGGCTTTCAGCAGAATATCCGCCGTGAACCCGCGCAGGGCGTTATAGTCAGGCTGATCGAGATTAGACGAGATTACCGGACGTGATACCGGTGCCTGGCTTTGCCCCGTCTGCGTGGCATCGCTGTCCGTGGCGCTGGCGGGCAGAGGCGGCAGCAGATTTTCCAGGTTGAGCTTGTCAAACTGCAGATTCAGCACCCACTTCGGCTTCTCTTCGAGCGTGACGCTCGCTTGCCCCTTCAGGCTACTGTCATTTGCCTGCAGGTTGAGATTATCCAGCTCCAGCTGCTTTTGCTCTTCGCGCCACACGGCCTGCAGCGTTCCCTGCCCGGTGACCCCCTGGGTGGGAAGATCGGCACCCGTCAGCTGCCAGTTCAGCTGCTGGATGTCGGCCGTAAGCTGGTGCGGATAGTCTGAGGCGTTCACATTAGCATTCAGCGACAGGGTCAAATCACGCTGATCGCGGTTCACGCGCCCGCTAAATTCCAGCGACGCAAGATGATGAGCATCCTGTTCCATCTGCAGGTTAATGTTGCGAATGGTCACCTGCTCCTGGTGCTCATGCTGGAAAACCAACACGCTATCGGCAACTTTCAGCTTGCCGATATCAAAGGACCAGCCGGTATCGGACGGGTCATCAGGCAGAGTATTTTCGCGCGGCGCAACAGGCGCACCGGCATCACGCACGGCTTCGGTTTGCGGGGTGAGCTGGATCACCGCGCCTTTCAGCATCACCTGCTTAACCTGCAGCTGATGGGAAATGAGCGGGAACAGCGCCACATCAAGGCGCATGTTGTCTGCGGACACCAGCGGCTGGGCCGCCCCCGGCGCCGTGAGCGACATGCGGCCAGAGAGAATGCTGAGCTGCGGCCAGACGTGCCAGCGCAGCGGCCCGTCAAGCTTCAGTTGATAACCACTGCGTGCCTCGACCTGCCGCACCATGTAAGCGCGGAAATCGTTGGGGTTAACCAGCAGAACCAACGCCGAAAGGCCAGCCACCAGCACCACCAGCAAAATCATCAGCGTTGTCAGAACTCTTCTCATGGCATCCTCAATGGGCTAACGCTCAGTCTTTATCAATACGGCTGGCAACCGCGCCCTGCTGGTCGCGATATTTTGCGTCCTGCCGACGGTTGTAAGGACGATCTGCCGGGCCCGACAGCGGTTCAAAACTCAACGCGCCGATCATCATGCCCGGGCGCAGCGCCAGCGGCAATTTACCGGCATTGAAAAATTCCAGCACGATACGCCCCGACCAGCCAGGATCGATACGGTGCGCGGTCACGTGAACCATCAGCCCCAGTCGCGCCAGCGAAGAACGGCCATCAAGCCAGCCGACCAGGTCCGGAGGCAGGGTGACGGATTCAAACGTCACCGCCAGGGCCAGTTCACCTGGATGCAGATAAAAAGCTTCGCCTTCATCGATTACGATTTCGTCACTCATCACGCGATCGAGCGCGGCGCTGACTTCGTCCTTCGGCCCGCTAAGGTCAATGAACGGTGCGGTATGGCCGCTAAAGGTGCGGAATTTATTACCTAACCGGACATCAACGGTCACGCCATTGATACGCTCAACGGGTGGACGTGGGGTAATAGACAAACGGCCTTCATCCAGCCAGGCTTCTATATCGCGATCACAAAGACGCATGGCACTTTCTCCTTTCATGCATCGTACCCTGAGGCGTTAAGCGCTCAGGGTAAAACCAGGTTATCTCTGAACGGTACACAATTCGCGCGGCTTATTCAAAAAACTGGCTGATTTTCGCTTTTAAGATATCAATAGCAATGCGGTTTTTACCCCCGCGCGGCACGATGATATCGGCGTATTGTTTGGAGGGCTCAATAAACTGCAGGAACATCGGGCGGACCGTTTTCTGGTATTGCGCCATCACGGAGTCCATTGAGCGGCCGCGTTCATTCACGTCACGCTTGATGCGGCGCATCAGGCAAATATCCAGCGGGGTATCGACGAAAATCGAGAAGTTCATGGATTCACGCAGGCGAGCGTCGGTCAGCAACAGGATGCCTTCAAGGATAATGACCTTTTTCGGCTCGATGCGGATCGTTTCCTGGGTGCGGGTATGTTCTACGTAACTGTAAACGGGCAGCTCGATCGCCTGGCCGCTCTTAAGCGCTTCTAAATGCTGGAACAGCAGGCTGTGATCCATCGCATTTGGGTGGTCATAGTTCGTTTTAACGCGCTCTTCCATCGACAGATGGGATTGATCTTTGTAATAGCTGTCTTCGGGAATGACGCCGATATGCTCATCACCTACTTGTTCACGCAGTTCGCGATAAAGCGTACTGGCAATTAGACTTTTACCTGAAGCCGATGCGCCGGCGATGCCTATAATGACGCACTGATGAGACTTATCAGTCATAAATTTAGCGACCTGATTAACCTGGATGTAAAGGAAGGACGACGCCGGAGCGTCAAACGCGGCAATTATAGGGATTTCGCGGGCGTGATACCAGTCGAAAGCACAGGTTCTGCGAGACTGGCCGAAAAGTGACATCTTATTCCCTGAGTGAAATTTAAATGAACGTTTTTTCAGCGTTTAACCGTTTTTTTTCACGGAGCCTCTATTTAATAAGTCTGTGGTGTCAAATTCTGAGCGGTCACCATATGAATTGTAAATTGTTTGTACTAGCATAAACCAAATTATCTAATTCACGCGTTCGGACATCTTCCCTGACGGCATGGCGTCTCTGGATAAAGCGGTAATGAATAAACAATACCAGCGGGTTTTGGTTACCACCCCACATCCTTTAATACGACTTGTCTGTCTGGGCCTGGTCACCTTTATCTTTACCTTATTTTCCCTGGAGCTCACCCGGTTCGGCACCCTGCTGGCCCCGCTCTGGTTCCCCACCGCCATTATGATGGTGGCGTTTTACCGCCATGCAGGAAAAATGTGGCCGGGAATCGCCCTGGCCTGTTCGTTCGGCAATATTCTGGCCACCTGGATGCTATTTTCGTGGGGATCGATAAGCCTCACCTACACCTCAATTAACGTGGTTGAAGCTTTTACCGGTGCGCTATTACTTCGCAAATTGCTCCCATGGTACAACCCGCTGCAGAATCTGAATGACTGGATCCGCGTGGCCATCGGCAGCGCCGTGATACCGCCGCTGGTTGGCGGCGTCCTGGTGTCTCTGCTGGCTCCCGGCCCTGAACCCCTGCGTAATTTCTTCGTCTGGGTGTTGTCCGAAGCCATTGGCGCACTGGCGGTGGTACCGTTGGGGCTGTTATTTAAACCGCATTATCTGCTGCGCCACCGTGACCCGAGACTGCTCCTGGAAACCCTGACCACGCTGGCCGTAACGCTGGCACTCAGCTGGGCAGCCATCACCTGGCTGCCGTGGCCTTTCACCTGCGTTATCGTTTTGCTTATGTGGAGCGCCGTGCGCCTGCCGCGAATGGAAGCGTTCCTGGTGTTTCTGGTCACGGTGATGGTTGTGTCGCTGATGATTGCCCAAAACCCGGTGGCGCTGACAACCCAGCACGTCGGGGCGATGCTGAACGCCCCCTGGCTGCCGTTCCTGATGCTGCTCCTGCCTGCCAACGTCATGACCATGGTGATGTACGCCTTCCGCGCAGAGCGCAAGCACATCACCGAAAGCGAGGAGCGTTTCCGCAATGCGATGGAGTATTCCGCCATCGGTATGGCGCTGGTCAGCATTGAGGGCAAATGGCTGCAGGCTAATAAGGCGCTGTGCAATTTCCTCGGTTACAGCCAGACGGAGCTTCAGTCGCTGACCTTCCAGCAGCTCACCTGGCCGGAAGATCTGCACACCGACCTGGAACAGCTCGAACAGCTGGTCAACGGCGACATCAATACCTATACCCTCGAGAAGCGCTATTACACCCGCAACGGGGAAGTAGTCTGGGCGCTTCTTGCCGTCTCCGTCGTGCGCCATGCCGACGGCTCGCCGCTCTATTTTATCGCCCAGATTGAAGACATTAACGACCTGAAGCAGACCGAGTGGGTCAACAAACGCCTGATGGAGCGCATTACGCTGGCTAACGAAGCGGGCGGCATCGGCATCTGGGAGTGGGATCTGGAGCCAGACATTATCAGCTGGGACAAGCGGATGTTTGAGCTATATGAAATCCCGCCGCACATCAAGCCTACCTGGCAGCTCTGGCACGACACGATGCTGCCGGAAGATCGTGCCCACGCCGAGCAGGTGCTGCGGGACTCGCTGATTTCCCGCCTGCCGTTTAAGCTGGAATTCCGCATCCGCGTGAAGGAAGGCGTGCGCCATATTCGCTCCCTGGCGAACCGGGTGCTCAATAAGCAGGGTGAAGTCGAACGGCTGCTCGGGATCAACATGGATATGACCGAGGTTAAGCAGCTCAACGAGGCCCTCTTCCAGGAAAAAGAGCGTCTGCACATCACCCTCGACTCCATCGGTGAAGCGGTACTGTGTACCGATATCAACATGAACGTCACCTTTATGAACCCGGTGGCCGAGAAAATGAGCGGCTGGCTGCAGACCGAGGCTATCGGCCAGCCGATCCTGAAGGTGTTGCACATCACCTTTGGTGAAAAAGGGCCGCTGATGGAAAATATTCACAGCGGCGATATGTCCCGCTCCGATATCGATCAGGACGTGGTGCTGAACTGCCGTACCGGCGGTAATTTTGATATTCACTACAGTATTACGCCGCTCAGCACGCTGGACGGGCAGAATATAGGCTCGGTTATCGTGATTCAGGACGTGACCGAGTCGCGCAAAATGCTGCGACAGCTGAGCTACAGCGCCTCCCACGATGCCCTGACCCACCTGGCAAACCGGGTCAGCTTCGAAAATCATCTTAAACGGCTCCTGCAGACCGTTCGCGAAACGCGCCAGCGTCACGCCCTGGTCTTTATCGATCTCGATCGCTTCAAAGCCGTCAACGATACGGCAGGCCATGCGGCGGGCGATGCCCTGCTGCGGGAACTCTCTTCCCTGATGTTGACCATGCTCCGCTCCAGCGACGTGCTGGCGCGTCTGGGTGGGGATGAGTTCGGATTACTGCTGCCGGACTGCAATATTGAAAGCGCGCGCTATATCGCCGGGCGCCTGATCCACACGGTCAATGACTATCACTTTATGTGGGAAGGCCGCCTGCATCGGATCGGTGCCAGCGCAGGCATCACTCTGATTGATGAAAATAACCATCAGGCGTCGGAGGTGATGTCGCAGGCGGATATAGCCTGTTATGCCTCGAAAAACAGCGGGCGCGGCATGGTGACGGTTTACGAACCCCAGCAGGAGCGGGATCACAACACGCGCAGCATGATGTCGCTTGATGAACAGTGGCACATGATTAAGGACAATCACCTGATGATGATTGCCCGCAGCGTCGCCTCCCCGCGCATCCCGGAAAGCAGTAATTTCTGGCTGCTCTCGTTACGCCTGTGGACCAGCCAGGGCGAGGTCCAGGAGGAGCATGCCTTCCGCTCGGGCCTGGCCGAGCCTGAGCTTTTGCACGCCCTCGACAGACGGATCTTTAGCGAGTTTTTCCGCACCTCAGCCGCACAGGTCGCCAGTAAAGGCATGGGGGTAGCGCTGCCGCTCTCTGAGGCCGGTTTAGCCAGCGTAACGCTGGTCGATGAGCTTCTCGACCTGCTGGATAAAAGCCCGATGCCGGGCCGTCTCCTGCATCTGGTTATCTCTGCCGACGTGGTGTGCAGCCCGGATAAAAACCTGCAGCGGAGTCTGCAAAAGCTTCGCCAGGCGGGCTGCCGCGTGATCTTCAGCCAGGTGGGTCGCGACATGAACGTCTTCACCCACCTGACCGCCAATATGGCCGACTATCTGATGCTGGACGCGGAGGTGGTAAGCAACGTGTATGGCAACCTGATGGACGAGATGATGGTGACCATTGTGCAGGGCCACGCCCAGCGTCTGGGGATGAAAACCATCGCGGGCCCCTGCAACCAGCCCATCATGATGGATACGCTCTCCGGCATCGGTATTGATTTTATCTATGGCGACACCATCGCCGAGCCGCAGCCGCTGGATCTACTGCTCAACACCAGCTATTTCGCCATCAACTGACGGCGTCCAGCCGTCGGTATACCAGATGTGCAGCAGCGCGTAAGATCGCCACGGCTGCCAGCGCTCGGCATAATGCCGAATTTGCGCGGGCGTCATCCCGGCAAAGCGTTGCTTAATCAGATAATCATCCGGCAGAAAGACATCTTTCGCCTGCCAGCCGCGCAGGGCCAGGTAGTTTGCCGTCCAGCGCCCTATCCCCGGCCGCTGCTGTAGCGCCTTCATCCCGGCCTCAATATTCTCGGGCGGGAAAAGCGGAAACGTCCCGTCGATGACCGACTGCGCCAGATGAATTAACGACTCCGCGCGTTTTACCGGCATGCCCAACGCTTTCAGCGCCAGCGGGTCCGCTGCCGCCAGCGCGTCCGGCGTGGGGAAACAGAGATACCCCGGACAATCCGCGATCGGCTCACCGCACAGCGCCACCACGCGCGACGTCAGTTTCGCCGCCATTGCCACACTCACCAGCTGCCCGAGGATCGCCCGTACGCCCTGCTCGTACGCGTCCATCGCCCCCGGCAAACGCAAGCCCGGCCGGGCAGCACCGAGATCGCCCAGCGCATCCGCGATGTGCTGCGGGTTGCAGGCGAGATCGAACAAGCGCTCGATGCGTTCAAGGCACGTCTGCGCAACCGGAACTAACCCCGGACTGAGCGTCACGGTCAGCGTATGGGTGGCGATATCCGGCGTTACGCGAAATATCCCCTGATGCCCTTCACAGGCAAAACTGCGCTCGTAGTAGTCGCGTGTGACGGTTTCAATGCCCGTCACAGCACGCGCGCCGAGAAAGCCAAACATCCACTGCCAGTCGTAAGGGGGTTGCCAGTTCAGGGTGTACATCGTCTCTCCTTTTGGGTTCTCCACAGCATAAACGGAAAGGTCCTGTTTCGCCTTGCTTTCATATTCCTGTTGTCGCCATGAAGACATTTCGTTAAAGTCTCGCCCCTTCTCACTGGCATGGGGATTTATCGTGTTTATTGGATTCGACTACGGTACGGCAAACTGCTCGGTTGCGATTATGCAAAACGGACAGCCACAGCTTCTGAAAATGGAAAAAGAGAGCACGCTGCTGCCGTCAATGCTCTGCGCGCCGACGCGTGAAGCGGTGAGCGAATGGCTGTTCCGCCACCACCAGGTTCCGGCCACGGCGGCGGAGACCCAGGCGCTGCTGCGCCGGGCGGTCAGCTTTAACCGTGAGGAAGATATTGACGTTACGCCGTCCAGCGTGCAGTTCGGCCTCTCTTCGCTCGGGCACTACATTGAAGATCCTGAAGAGGTTTACTTCGTTAAGTCGCCAAAATCCTTCCTCGGCGCCAGCGGACTGAAGCCGCAGCAGGTGGCGATGTTCGAAGACCTGGTGTGCGCGATGATGCTGCATATTCGCAATCAGGCGCAGACGCAGGTCTCCGATGCGATTACCCAGGCGGTCATTGGCCGCCCGATCAACTTCCAGGGGCTGGGCGGCGACGAGGCCAACCAGCAGGCGCAGGGGATCCTTGAACGCGCGGCGCACCGCGCAGGCTTCCGAGATGTGGTATTCCAGTACGAGCCGGTTGCCGCGGGGCTGGATTTTGAAGCCACGCTGACGGAAGAGAAGCGCGTATTAGTCGTGGATATCGGCGGGGGCACAACGGACTGCTCGCTGCTGCTGATGGGGCCGCAGTGGCATAACCGACGCGATCGTGAAAATAGCCTGCTCGGGCACAGCGGCTGTCGCGTAGGCGGTAACGATCTCGATATCGCGCTGGCATTCAAGAGCCTGATGCCGCTGCTCGGCATGGGCGGTCAGACGGAAAAAGGTATCGCCCTGCCGATCCTGCCGTGGTGGAACGCGATTGCCATTAACGACGTGCCTGCGCAGAGTGATTTTTACAGCACCGCGAACGGCCGCTTCCTTAACGATCTGGTGCGCGACGCGCAGGACGCCGAAAAAGTCGCCCTGCTGTATAAAGTGTGGCGTCAGCGCCTGAGCTACCGCGTGGTGCGCACTGCCGAAGAGAGCAAAATAGCCCTTTCCGACCGTGCTGAGCATGCGGTCTCCTTGCCGTTTATCAGCGACGATCTGGCCACCGCGATTTCGCAGGACGGGCTGGAGACGGCGCTCGCGCAGCCGCTACAGCGTATTCTTGAGCAGGTGCAGCTGGCGCTGGAGAACGGCAAAGATAAGCCGGACGTGATTTACCTGACCGGGGGAAGCGCCCGCTCGCCCCTGATCAAGAAAGCGCTGGCGGAACAGCTGCCGGGCATTCCCATTGCCGGTGGGGATGACTTTGGCTCCGTCACCGCAGGCCTGGCACGCTGGGCGCAGGTGATGTTTAGCTAGCATTGTTGCGGTGCGGTCCGGTGCCCTCACCCCGGCCCTCTCCCACAGGCAGAGGGCGAAAACACCAAAAACGGCAACGGATGTTGCCGTTTTGCGTTTACCTCCATTCAGACCATTCCTGACAGTCTTCCATATTTCCTCCATTTTTCCGCTGTGTTAGCTGACTAAACTAGTATCATTCCCCGAAGTCTTCAGGATGAGAACGTATAACGATGAAAGGCAGTAACAAATCCCGCTGGGCAATCGCCGCTGGCATCATTGTGGTGGTCCTTGCCGCCGCCTGGTACTGGCACAGTCAATCCGCGAACTCCGCAGCCCCCGCGGGTGCAAATAGTCAGGCACAGCGCCCGGCAGGCGGAGGGCGTCACGGCATGCGCGGCGGCGCGCTGGCGCCGGTCCAGGCGGCGACGGCAGTGAATAAAGCCGTTCCTCGCTATCTTACTGGCCTTGGGACCATTACCGCCGCCAACACCGTGACGGTGCGCAGCCGCGTCGACGGCCAGCTGATGGCCATTCACTTCCAGGAAGGTCAGCAGGTTAAAGCGGACGATCTGCTGGCCGAAATAGACCCGAGCCAGTTTAAGGTCGCCCTCGCCCAGGCGCAGGGGCAGCTCGCGAAAGACAAAGCCACGCTCGCCAACGCCCGCCGCGATCTGGCCCGCTACCAGCAGCTTGTGAAAACCAACCTCGTATCTCGTCAGGAGCTGGACACCCAGCAGTCGCTGGTCAGCGAAACGCAGGGCACCATCAAAGCCGACGAGGCCGCCGTGGCCAGCGCCCAGCTGCAGCTGGACTGGAGCCGCATCATCGCGCCGATTGACGGACGCGTGGGCCTGAAGCAGGTCGATATCGGCAACCAGATCTCCAGCGGCGACACCACGGGCATCGTGGTCATCACCCAGACCCACCCGATTGATTTAGTCTTTACCCTACCGGAAAGCGACATTGCGACCGTGGTGCAGGCGCAAAAATCCGGGAAGGGGCTGGTGGTGGAAGCCTGGGACCGCAGCAACAAGCAGAAGCTGAGCGAAGGTTCTCTGCTCAGTCTGGATAACCAGATCGACACCACCACCGGCACCATCAAGCTGAAGGCGCGCTTTAACAATCAGGACGATGCCCTCTTCCCGAACCAGTTCGTCAACGCGCGTATGCTGGTCGCGACCGAAGAGAACGCGGTAGTGATCCCCACCGCTGCGCTGCAGATGGGTAACGAAGGTAATTTCGTCTGGGTACTTAACGGCGACAATAAGGTCAGCAAGCACCTGGTGAAAACCGGTATCCAGGACAGCCAGACGGTGGTCATCGCCGCCGGCCTTTCCGCAGGCGACCGCGTGGTCACCGACGGCATTGACCGTCTGACCGAAGGGGCCAAAGTGGAAGTAGTTGAACCTGCGAAACAGGGAGAGAAATCCTGATGCAGGTGATGCCCCCAGGCTCTACAGGCGGGCCGTCACGCCTGTTTATCCTCCGTCCTGTCGCTACCACGCTGCTGATGGTCGCGATCCTGCTCGCCGGGATTATCGGCTATCGCTTCCTGCCCGTGTCGGCGCTGCCGGAGGTGGATTACCCAACGATTCAGGTTGTCACTCTCTATCCAGGCGCCAGCCCGGACGTGGTGACATCCGCCATCACCGCCCCGCTGGAGCGCCAGTTCGGCCAGATGTCGGGGCTAAAACAGATGTCCTCCCAGAGTTCCGGCGGGGCATCCGTCGTGACGCTGCAGTTCCAGCTAACGCTGTCTCTGGACGTCGCCGAGCAGGAGGTGCAGGCCGCCATCAACGCCGCCACCAATCTGCTGCCGTCCGACCTGCCTAACCCGCCGGTCTACAGCAAGGTGAACCCGGCGGATCCGCCGATCATGACGCTTGCCGTCACCTCCTCCGCCATGCCGATGACCCAGGTCGAAGACATGGTCGAAACGCGCGTGGCGCAGAAAATTTCACAGGTCTCCGGCGTCGGCCTCGTCACGCTGGCGGGCGGCCAGCGCCCCGCCGTGCGCGTGAAGCTTAATGCGCAGGCGATTGCCGCGCTGGGCCTGACCAGCGAAACCATCCGCACCGCCATCAGCAGCGCCAACGTTAACTCGGCAAAAGGCTCGCTGGACGGCCCTACCCGCGCCGTGACGCTCTCTGCCAACGATCAGATGCAGTCCGCCGATGA
Organism: Enterobacter sp. CGMCC 5087; assembly: GCF_003144775.1. Taxonomy (NCBI): domain Bacteria; kingdom Pseudomonadati; phylum Pseudomonadota; class Gammaproteobacteria; order Enterobacterales; family Enterobacteriaceae; genus Enterobacter; species Enterobacter sp. CGMCC 5087. The sequence goes on from NZ_QFXN01000124.1 coordinate 31,903, forward strand.
ATACCGTCAGCTGATTATTGCTTACCAGAACGGCGCGCCGGTTCGTCTGGGCGACGTGGCGACCGTCGAACAAGGGGCGGAAAACAGCTGGCTCGGTGCCTGGGCGAACAAACAGCAGGCGATCGTGATGAACGTCCAGCGCCAGCCGGGCGCAAACATCATTGAAACAGCCGACAGTATTCGCACCATGCTGCCGCAGCTGATCGAAAGCCTGCCGAAATCGGTCAACGTTAAAGTGCTTTCCGACCGTACCACGAATATTCGCGCGTCGGTCACCGACACCCAGTTCGAGCTGATGCTGGCAATTGCGCTGGTGGTCATGATCATCTATCTGTTCCTGCGTAACGTTCCGGCGACCATTATTCCCGCCGTCGCCGTACCGCTCTCGCTGGTCGGCACCTTTGCGGTGATGGTGTTCCTCGATTTTTCGATTAACAACCTGACGCTGATGGCGCTCACCATCGCCACCGGGTTCGTGGTGGATGATGCCATCGTGGTCATCGAGAACATCTCGCGCTATATCGAGAAAGGCGAAAAACCGCTGGCCGCCGCGCTAAAAGGTGCGGGTGAGATCGGCTTTACCATTATCTCGCTGACCTTCTCGCTGATTGCGGTGCTGATCCCGCTGCTGTTTATGGGCGATATCGTCGGACGTCTGTTCCGCGAGTTTGCCGTGACGCTGGCGGTCGCCATTTTGATCTCCGCCGTGGTGTCGCTGACCCTGACGCCAATGATGTGCGCCCGCATGCTGAGCCACGAGTCGCTGCGCAAGCAAAACCGCTTCTCGCGCGCCTCCGAGCGCATGTTCGAGCGGATTATTGCCGCCTACGGCCGCGTGCTGGCGAAAGTTCTGAACCATCCGTGGGCCACGCTCGGCGTGGCGCTGGGAACCCTGGCGCTCAGCGTGATGCTGTGGATTTTCATTCCGAAAGGTTTCTTCCCGATCCAGGACAACGGCATTATTCAGGGCACGCTTCAGGCCCCGCAGTCGGTCTCCTTCGCCAGTATGGCCCAGCGCCAGCAGCAGGTGTCTGAGATCGTTATGAAAGATCCGGCGGTCGAGAGCCTGACCTCCTACGTGGGCGTCGACGGCACCAACCCGTCGCTCAACAGCGCGCGTCTGCAGATCAACCTTAAGCCGCTGGATGAACGCGACGATCGCGTCAACGCCGTCATTGAGCGTCTGCAAAACGCCGTCGCGCGGGTGCCGGGCGTTGAACTTTACCTGCAGCCGATTCAGGATTTGACCATTGATACTCAGGTCAGCCGCACGCAGTACCAGTTCACGCTGCAGGCCACCTCGCTGGACGCGCTCAGCACCTGGGTGCCGCAGCTGGTGAACAAGCTTAACACCCTGCCGCAGCTCGCCGACGTCAGCAGCGACTGGCAGGACAAAGGGCTGGCGGCGTACGTGAACGTCAACCGCGATACCGCCAGCCGTCTGGGCATTACCATGTCGGACGTGGACAACGCCCTGTACAACGCCTTCGGTCAGCGCCTGATCTCCACCATCTACACTCAGGCCAACCAGTATCGCGTGGTACTGGAGCACAACACGGACAACACGCCTGGCCTGGCGGGGCTGGACTCGGTGCGCCTGACCAGCAAAGACGGCGGCATTGTGCCGCTGAGCGCTATCGCCACGGTGGAAGAACGCTATACCCCGCTGTCGATCAACCATCTGGATCAGTTCCCGTCCACCACCATTTCCTTCAACGTGCCGGACAATTATTCTCTCGGCGAAGCGGTGGAGGCCATTCAGGCGGCTGAAAAAGAGCTCAGCTTCCCGTCCGATATTCAGACCCAGTTCCAGGGCAGCACGCTGGCGTTTCAGGCCGCGCTGGGTAACACCATCTGGCTTATCGTCGCGGCGGTCGTGGCGATGTACATCGTGCTTGGCGTGCTGTACGAAAGCTTTATCCACCCAATCACCATCCTCTCTACCCTGCCGACAGCGGGCGTGGGGGCGCTGCTGGCACTGATGCTGGCGGGCAGCGAGCTGGACGTCATTGCCATCATCGGCATTATCCTGCTTATCGGGATCGTGAAGAAAAACGCCATCATGATGATCGACTTCGCCCTGGCCGCCGAGCGCGAGCAGGGCATGTCGCCGCGCGACGCCATCTTCCAGGCCTGTCTGCTGCGCTTCCGTCCGATCCTGATGACCACGCTGGCCGCCCTGCTGGGCGCGCTGCCGCTGATGCTCAGCACCGGCGTCGGCGCGGAGCTGCGCCGTCCGCTGGGTATCGGCATGGTCGGCGGTCTGCTGGTGAGCCAGGTGCTGACCCTCTTCACTACGCCGGTGATCTACCTGCTGTTTGACCGTCTGGCGCTGTGGACCAAAAGCCGTTTCCCGAAACGTGAAGAGGAGGCATAAGTGAAGTTTTTCGCCCTCTTCATTTATCGCCCGGTGGCGACGATATTAATCTCGCTCGCCATTACCCTCTGCGGCGTGCTGGGCTTCCGGCTGCTGCCGGTAGCGCCGCTGCCGCAGGTGGATTTCCCGGTGATCATGGTCAGCGCCTCGCTGCCAGGTGCATCTCCGGAGACCATGGCCTCGTCGGTTGCCACGCCGCTGGAGCGTTCCCTTGGGCGGATTGCGGGGGTTAACGAGATGACCTCCAGCAGCTCGCTGGGCAGCACGCGCATCATTCTGGAGTTCAGCTTCGACCGGGATATTAACGGTGCGGCGCGCGACGTGCAGGCGGCCATCAACGCCGCGCAAAGCCTGCTGCCGAGCGGGATGCCGAGCCGCCCAACCTACCGCAAGGCCAACCCGTCCGATGCGCCGATCATGATCCTGACGCTGACCTCGGATACGTACTCGCAGGGGCAGCTTTACGACTTTGCGTCTACCCAGCTGGCGCAGACAATCTCACAAATTAACGGCGTCGGTGACGTGAGCGTCGGCGGGAGCTCCCTGCCCGCCGTGCGCGTCGGCCTAAACCCGCAGGCGCTGTTCAACCAGGGCGTGTCGCTGGATGACGTGCGCTCCGCCATCAGCACGGCCAACGTCCGCAAACCGCAGGGGGCGATTGAGGACGGCAGCCACCGCTGGCAGATCCACACTAACGACGAGCTGAAAACCGCCGCGGAATATCAGCCGCTCATTATTCACTACAACAACGGCGCCGCGGTGCGCTTGAGCGACGTTGCCAGCGTCACCGACTCGGTGCAGGACGTGCGCAACGCCGGGATGACCAACGCGAAACCGGCCATTCTGCTGATGATCCGCAAGCTGCCGGAAGCGAATATTATTGAGACGGTGAACAGCATTCGCGCCCGTCTTCCGGACCTGCAGGAGACCATCCCGGCAGCAATCGATCTGCAAATTGCCCAGGATCGCTCCCCGACCATTCGCGCCTCGCTTGAAGAGGTGGAGCAAACGCTGATTATCTCCGTCGCGCTGGTGATCCTGGTGGTCTTCCTGTTCCTGCGATCCGGACGCGCGACGCTTATTCCGGCGGTGGCCGTGCCGGTCTCGCTGATCGGTACCTTTGCCGCCATGTACCTGTGCGGATTTAGCCTCAACAACCTGTCGCTGATGGCCCTGACGATAGCGACGGGCTTCGTGGTGGATGACGCCATCGTGGTGCTGGAAAACATTTCCCGCCACCTGGAAGCGGGCGTGAAGCCGCTGCAGGCCGCCCTGCAGGGCACGCGCGAGGTGGGCTTTACGGTGCTCTCCATGAGCCTGTCACTGGTGGCGGTATTCCTGCCGCTGCTGCTGATGGGCGGGCTGCCGGGCCGGCTGCTGCGCGAGTTTGCCGTCACCCTCTCCGTCGCCATCGGGATTTCGCTGGTTATCTCCCTAACGCTGACGCCGATGATGTGCGGCTGGATGCTCAAGCGCAGCAAGCCCCATTCGCAGCCGCGCCGCAAAGGCTTTGGTCGCTTCCTGATGGCGATGCAGGAAGGCTACGGCAAATCGCTGAAGTGGGTGCTGAACCATACGCGGCTGGTTGGCCTGGTGCTGATCGCCACCATTGGGCTCAACGTCTGGATGTACATCACCATCCCGAAAACTTTTTTCCCGGAGCAGGACACCGGCGTGCTGATGGGGGGAATTCAGGCGGACCAGAGCATTTCGTTCCAGGCGATGCGCGGCAAGCTGCAGGACTTCATGAAGATCATTCGTGAAGACAAAGCCGTGGATAACGTCACCGGCTTTACCGGCGGGTCACGCGTCAACAGCGGGATGATGTTTATTACCCTGAAACCGCGCGGCGAGCGCAACGAAACCGCCCAGCAGGTGATTGACCGCCTGCGGGTGAAGCTCGCCAAAGAGCCGGGGGCAAACCTGTTTTTGATGGCCGTTCAGGATATCCGCGTCGGCGGCCGTCAGGCGAACGCCAGCTATCAGTACACGTTGCTCTCGGACGATTTAGCCGCCCTGCGCGAGTGGGAGCCGAAGATCCGCAAGGCGCTGGCCGCCCTGCCGCAGCTGGCGGACGTCAACTCCGATCAGCAGGATAACGGCGCCGAGATGGCCCTGACCTACGACCGCGAAACCATGTCGCGGCTGGGCATTAACGTTGAAGCCGCCAACAGCCTGCTGAACAACGCCTTCGGCCAGCGCGAGATCTCCACCATCTACCAGCCGATGAACCAGTATAAGGTGGTGATGGAGGTCGATCCGCGCTACACCCAGGACATCAGCGCCCTGGACAAAATGTTTGTGATTAACAACGACGGCAAGGCGATTCCGCTCTCCTACTTTGCCAGCTGGCAGCCGGCCAACGCGCCGCTGTCGGTGAACCACCAGGGGCTATCGGCGGCGTCGACTATCTCCTTTAACCTGCCCGCCGGTTCGTCGCTTTCTGAAGCCAGCGACGCGATTAACCGCGCGATGACGCAGCTTGGCGTGCCGTCCACCGTACGCGGCAGCTTTGCCGGCACCGCGCAGGTGTTCCAGGAGACGATGAATTCGCAGGTGATTTTGATTCTGGCCGCCATCGCCACGGTTTATATTGTGCTGGGCGTGCTGTACGAGAGCTACGTTCACCCGCTGACCATTCTCTCGACGCTGCCGTCGGCGGGCGTTGGGGCGCTGCTGGCGCTGGAGCTGTTCGGCGCGCCGTTCAGCCTGATCGCGCTCATCGGAATCATGCTGTTGATCGGCATTGTGAAGAAAAACGCGATCATGATGGTCGACTTCGCGCTGGACGCCCAGCGCAACGGCAATCTATCGCCGGAAGAGGCCATCTTCCAGGCCTGCCTGCTGCGTTTTCGTCCGATCATGATGACCACCCTTGCGGCGCTGTTTGGCGCGCTGCCGCTGGTTATCTCGGGCGGCGACGGCTCAGAGCTGCGCCAGCCGCTTGGGATCACCATTGTCGGCGGCCTGGTCATGAGCCAGCTGCTGACGCTGTACACCACGCCGGTGGTCTATCTGTTCTTCGACCGCCTGCGGCTGCGCATCTCGCGTAAAAACAGAACCACGGTGACCGAGTAAATGACCGATCTCCCCGCTAACGTTCGCTGGCAGCTATGGATAGTCGCTTTCGGCTTCTTTATGCAGTCGCTGGATACGACCATCGTCAACACCGCCCTCCCCTCCATGGCAAAAAGCCTGGGGGAGAGCCCGCTGCATATGCATATGGTGATTGTCTCCTACGTGCTGACGGTAGCCGTCATGCTGCCCGCCAGCGGCTGGCTGGCGGACAAAGTGGGCGTGCGGAACATCTTCTTTACCGCCATCGTGCTGTTTACCACCGGATCGCTGTTTTGCACCCAGGCCAACACGCTCGACCAGCTGGTGATGGCGCGCGTGCTGCAGGGCGTCGGCGGGGCGATGATGGTCCCTGTCGGGCGGCTAACGGTGATGAAGATCGTGCCGCGCGAGCAGTACATGGCGGCGATGACCTTTGTGACCCTGCCCGGTCAGGTGGGGCCGCTCCTGGGCCCGGCGCTCGGCGGCATTCTGGTGGAGTACGCCTCCTGGCACTGGATCTTCTTAATCAATCTTCCTGTTGGCATCATCGGCGCCATCGCCACCCTGACGCTGATGCCGAACTACAAAATGCAGACCCGGCGCTTTGATTTCTTCGGCTTTATCCTGCTGGCGGCGGGCATGGCCACGCTTACCCTGGCGCTCGACGGGCAAAAAGGGCTGGGGATTTCGCCCCTGACGCTGGGGATGCTGGTCGTTATCGGCATCACCGCCATACTGTGGTATCTGCGGCATGCCAGAGGTAACGATAAGGCGCTGTTCAGCCTGAGCTTGTTTAAAAACCCTACCTATCGCCTTGGCCTGTTCGGCAGCTTCGCCGGGCGCGTCGGCAGCGGCATGCTGCCGTTTATGACGCCCGTTTTCCTGCAAATCGGAATGGGATTTTCGCCGTTCCACGCGGGCCTGATGATGATCCCGATGGTGCTCGGCAGCATGGGAATGAAGCGCATCGTGGTACAGGTGGTGAACCGCTTTGGCTACCGTCACGTGCTGGTGACCGCCACGCTGGGGCTGGCGCTGGTGAGTCTTCTGTTTATGGCCGTGGCGCTGATGGGCTGGTACTACGTTCTGCCGCTGGTGCTGTTCTGCCAGGGGATCGTCAACTCCATGCGCTTCTCGTCGATGAATACCCTGACGCTGAAGGACCTGCCGGACGATCTGGCGAGCAGCGGCAACAGCCTGCTGTCGATGATCATGCAGCTCTCGATGAGCGTCGGGGTGACCATCGCGGGCTTACTGCTCGGCATGTACGGCCAGCACCACCTCAGCGTCGACACGCCGGTGGCGCATCAGGTCTTTTTGTATACCTATCTCAGCATGGCGGTCATCATCGCCCTGCCCGCTTTCATCTTCGCCAGAGTGCCGGATGATACCAGCAAGAACGTCGTGATTAGGCGCGGCAAAAGGAGTGGTTCATGAAATTCTGGCGTCCGGGCATTACCGGCAAGCTCTTCGTGGCGATATTTGCCACCTGTATCGTCCTGCTGATCACCATGCACTGGGCGGTGCGGATCAGCTTTGAGCGCGGTTTTATTGATTACATCAAGCATGGCAATGAACAGCGTTTACAGGGCTTAAGCGATGCGCTGAGTGAACAGTACGCCCAGCACGGCAACTGGCGTTTTCTGCGCAATAACGACCGCTTTATTTTCCAGATCCTGCGCTCGCTGGAGCACGATACCGGTGACGATCGCCCGGGGCCGGGCATGCCGCCGCACGGCTGGCGTACTCAGTTCTGGGTGATTGATCAGGACATGCGCACGCTGGTGGGTCCGCGTGCGCCGATACCGCCGGACGGCACCCGTCGGGCGATCAAAGTCAACAATGCGACAGTCGGCTGGGTTATCGCCTCTCCTGTGGAGCGCCTGACGCGCAACACCGACATCAACTTTGACCGCCAGCAGCGCCGGACAAGCTGGCTGATTGTCGCCCTCTCCACCCTGCTCGCCGCGCTCGCCACCTTCCCGCTGGCGCGCGGTCTGCTCGCTCCGGTGAAACGGCTGGTTGAAGGGACGCACAAGCTGGCCGCCGGGGATTTCACCACCCGCGTCGATACCCGCAGCCAGGACGAACTGGGCAAGCTGGCGCAGGATTTTAACCAGCTCGCCAGCACGCTGGAGAAGAACCAGCAGATGCGCCGCGACTTTATGGCCGATATTTCCCACGAGCTGCGCACGCCGCTGGCGGTGCTGCGCGGCGAGCTGGAGGCCATTCAGGACGGCGTGCGCCAGTTTACGCCAGAATCGGTGGCCTCTCTGCAGGCGGAGGTGGGTACGCTCACCAAGCTGGTGGATGACCTCCACCAGCTCTCCATGTCCGACGAAGGCGCGCTGGCCTACCAGAAGGCGCCGGTAGACGTGATTAACATTCTGGAAGTGATCAGCGGCGCGTTCCGCGAGCGGTTTGCCAGCCGCAACCTGAAAATCGACCTCTCCCTGCCGGACAGCGCGGTGGTGTTTGGCGACAAAGACCGGCTGATGCAGCTGTTCAATAACCTGCTGGAAAACAGCCTGCGCTACACCGACAGCGGCGGCGGGCTGCATATCTCCGGCAGGCAGGAAAACGGACGCTTTGCCCTCACCTTCGCGGATTCCGCCCCCGGCGTGCAGGACGCGCAGCTGGAAAAACTGTTTGAACGTTTCTACCGTACCGAAGGCTCCCGCAACCGCGCCAGCGGCGGTTCCGGCCTGGGGCTGGCGATTTGCGTTAACATCGTTGAGGCGCATAATGGCACGATCCGCGCCGCCCATTCGCCTTTTGGCGGGGTTAGCATTACAGTAGAGTTACCTCTGGAACGGGATTTATCGAGAGAAGTATGACCGAGTTACCGATTGACGAAAACACACCGCGCATTTTGATCGTGGAAGACGAGCCGAAGCTTGGGCAGCTGCTGATCGACTATTTACGTGCGGCCAGCTACGCTCCATCGCTAATCAGCCACGGCGACCAGGTGCTGCCATACGTGCGCCAGACCCCGCCGGATCTGATCCTGCTTGATTTAATGCTGCCGGGCGTTGACGGGCTGACCCTGTGCCGGGAAATTCGTCGCTTCTCCGACGTGCCGATCGTCATGGTCACCGCCAAAATTGAAGAGATTGACCGCCTGCTGGGGCTCGAAATTGGCGCGGACGATTACATCTGCAAACCCTACAGCCCGCGTGAAGTGGTCGCCCGCGTGAAAACCATTCTCCGCCGCTGCAGGCCGCAGCGCGAGCTTCAGGTGCTGGATGCCGAAAGCCCGCTGATTGTCGACGAAAGCCGCTTCCAGGCGAGCTGGCGCAGCAAGCTGCTGGACCTGACGCCTGCGGAGTTCCGCCTGCTGAAAACCCTCTCCCACGAGCCGGGAAAAGTGTTCTCCCGCGAACAGCTGCTGAACCACCTGTATGACGATTACCGCGTCGTGACTGACCGCACCATCGACAGCCACATCAAAAACCTGCGCCGCAAGCTGGAGGCGCTGGACGCCGAACAGTCGTTTATTCGCGCGGTGTATGGCGTAGGGTATCGCTGGGAAGCGGATGCGTGCAGGATTGCCTAGACAGCCACTGGTCAATGCAGGCCGGGTGAGGCGAAGCCGCCACCCGGCACAATAACTTTACCTCCCTGCCCCGCAGCGCTACAATGCCCGCCCTTAAAGTGGGGGATCTCCCCTTACCGCTGCACCTGGTGCACGCGGATCTGACCTGTCATCAGAACGAGAACAAACATGTTTAAACCGGAACTCCTTTCCCCGGCGGGTACGCTGCAAAATATGCGTTACGCTTTCGCCTATGGTGCCGACGCCGTTTATGCGGGCCAGCCGCGCTACTCGCTGCGCGTGCGTAACAACGAATTCAACCACGAGAACCTGCAGCTCGGCATCAACGAAGCGCATGCCCTGGGCAAGAAATTCTACGTGGTCGTGAACATCGCGCCGCACAACGCTAAGCTGAAAACGTTCATCCGCGACCTGAAGCCGGTGGTGGATATGGGGCCGGACGCGCTGATCATGTCGGACCCGGGTTTAATCATGCTGGTTCGGGAGAACTTCCCGGAGATGGATATTCACCTCTCCGTCCAGGCTAACGCCGTCAACTGGGCGACGGTGAAGTTCTGGAAGCAGATGGGGCTGACTCGCGTCATCCTGTCCCGCGAACTGTCTCTGGAAGAGATCGAAGAGATCCGCACCCAGGTGCCGGATATGGAAATCGAAATCTTCGTTCACGGCGCGCTGTGCATGGCCTACTCCGGCCGCTGCCTGCTCTCAGGCTATATCAACAAGCGCGACCCGAACCAGGGCACCTGCACCAACGCCTGCCGCTGGGAATACAACGTCCAGGAAGGCAAAGAGGATGACGTAGGTAATATTGTGCACAAGCACGAGCCTATCCCGGTGACCAACGTCGAGCCGACGCTGGGCATCGGCGCGCCAACCGACAGCGTGTTTATGATTGAAGAAGCCAAACGCCCAGGCGAGTACATGACCGCCTTTGAAGACGAGCACGGCACCTACATCATGAACTCGAAAGATCTGCGCGCCATCGCCCACGTTGAGCGTCTTACCCAGATGGGCGTGCACTCCCTGAAGATTGAAGGCCGCACCAAATCCTATTACTACTGCGCGCGCACCGCGCAGGTGTACCGCAAAGCCATCGACGATGCGGCGGCCGGTAAACCGTTCGATACCAGCCTGCTGGAAACTCTGGAAGGCCTGGCGCACCGCGGCTATACCGAAGGCTTCCTGCGTCGTCATACCCACGATGACTACCAGAACTACGAGCACGGCTACTCCGTTTCCGAGCGCCAGCAGTTTGTTGGCGACTTCACCGGCGAGCGCAAAGGCGCGCTGGCGGCCGTGGCGGTGAAAAACAAATTCACCAAAGGCGACAGCCTGGAGCTGATGACCCCGCAGGGCAACATGAACTTCACGCTGGAGCATCTGGAAAACGGCAAAGGCGAGGCGATTGACGTGGCGCCGGGTGATGGTCATACCGTCTGGCTGCCGGTTCCGGAAGAGGTGGAGCTGAAGTTTGCGCTGCTGATGCGTAACTTCAACGGTGAAAGCACCCGAAACCCACACGGCAAATAGTTAATCAGGGAAATTTTTTCGCGCTGGGATAATTCTTAGAATCGGATCACATACCGCTTCGTTCAATACGGGTATTATCCCCCCGCTGAAAAACATAACCCATAAATGCTAGCTGTACCAGGAACCACCTCCTTAGCCTGCGTAATCTCCCTTACGCGGGCTTATTTTTTGCCCCATTCAGTCCACTTATTAAAAATCAAATTGCGTAGCCCCACCAAATGAAGGGTGTTGATTCGCGACAGCGTCTGCTGGAATATCTTTTACGAAAATCGGGCGGGTATATGATATCCATCACAATTTTCATTGGATCTGGCAGGATGGAGCGTTATTAGGATCATTCCTAATTCCCGTCCACAACATGCCCTTTACTCTTGATTTCTTAGCGATATACGATTTCACACGGACGGAGAGACGACATGACATTTCCTGGTCAGATTTCAAAGGATATTCCGGATTACGAACTTGCACGCAGTCTGGGTCTTGCCTCCGGCAGGGATATAAATTTCACCGCTCTTGCCAATCAGTTGGACTGTAGCCGTAACTTTAGCCAGGTTGGGATCATCTACTCAGACGGTGCGCGTCAGTGGTTAGTAAGGCCCTCAAGGCGGATTGCGACGCCAAACGAAAGCTCGGTAAGTCATGTCGTCATTACGAAAGTAAATGCCTCATCAAATAATCCCATCCAGGCAACGACGGCTACGATTCAGTCACCATCATTAGCGACTGAAATAGGTTCTACGGCGATTTCTTGCGGAGCTGCCATTCTTACTGTCGTACTTGCTGCAGGTGCAGGTATGGCCATTCCTCTCACCGCAGGTTCTTCCGGTGCTGTTGCCGCTGTGATTGTCGCTGGTGGTGTAGCAACAGGAATTCAGTGTGCAAACGGGCTTGGCCGCTTGTCACTTATTGCCATGAATCATAATGACTATGTTGCGTGGATGGATTCCAAGGAGTGGTATACCGCAACCAATACTGCTCTTGATGCGATTTCACTTGCCGGGGCTGCTGCGGGTCTAAAAAGCGCAGTATTAACCTACCGCCTACTTAATCGCTCGACGTCCGAAAGTTTACTCTCGTTATTACAAAAAATGAGCCGAGCGGACCGCACGCGGTTAACTGAGGAAATCATTCGTATCCGAAATCCCGGGATCTCTAATTCAGGGGTTAAAGCAGCGATGAAAGCTGGCGTTTACCCTAAACGTTACCCCTCGGAAGCGCTGCAGCTGCTCTTACAGCGAGAGCTGTTGAATGCTATTTCAAACTCCTCAGCATTTGTTGGCAGTGCTATCTCGGGTACAATCCGGAATCCTCAGAATATTACACAATCTGGTAAATACGTTTTTGGTTTGATTCAGTCATTTTCATTTACAGGAAGTTATTGACCCGGACATGATAAATTACATCAAAAAGAGCCTTGCATTAAGTGCTGTGATAACAGGTGAAATGGCGACTGACGATTGCCAACGGCTTGAATCATTGAAAGATCGCTTAAAAGGTCAGTTCGGTGTTCCTGTGGGTGTACATATGACAGGTATTCCCTTAGCAATAAGTACCTTACTCACTATTTTTTGCTACGCTATGCTACAAGTGTCTGTCTGGATGTTGCTATTTCGCCTGCTCGGCTTACCTGAATTTAAGGTAATGATGGGAGTATTTCTTGCAGCAGTGGTGTATTGCATGATTGTAATGAGCACGATGTTTTTAACTGCCAGAGGGTCCTTAACGGGATATAAACTGCATATTTCTTTCATTACACTGACTGGCTTGATGAGCATTGTTTATTTTATCTGGACTTGGATTTCGCTTTTATTCGGCTCTGTAGAGAATTACACACCGCAAATAACCTCACTATTAGGATTGGGATTTTTCGGCCTGAATATCGTGTGGATGAATACGTCAGTCTTTTACCGTTCAATTGCGCTAACGCTACATAATCGGGTGTGGCGTAAACAGTTGAAAATTGAGAACAGTAAAATGGCAGGGCTCAAACGCTGACGGTAAGAATCTTTTGAGCGAAAGCCGTTTAAAGAGTTAACAACACGGGGCACATCTTTCGTTGTAAAGGAGCCCCCTTTTTACGCGGGATTATTTCTCCCTTTCATCCTGTTCTTACCCGCTTTTTTCCTCTCTGCTATACACTCTTACTAACGCTAAAAAAGGGAGCAGCGCGGATGGCAACCTATCCAGACAGTTTATTGATTCTCAATGGCAAAAGCGCGGGCAACGATCCGTTGCGTCAGGCAATTCAGGGTTTGCGTGACGACGGCGCGCGCATTCACGTCAGGGTGACGTGGGAAAAAGGCGACGCGGCACGCTATATTAATGAAGCCCTCGGGCTTGGCGTCAGCACCATCATTTCCGGCGGCGGCGATGGCACCATCAATGAGATTGCGTCAGCGCTTATCGACCTGCCCCCGGCAAACCGGCCGGTGATGGGTATTTTACCGCTCGGCACCGCCAATGATTTTGCCACTAGCGCAGGGATCCCGGAAGAGCTGGAGAAAGCGCTCCAGCTGGCGATCCTCGGCAAGGCCACCGCTGTGGATATTGCGCAGGTGAATGATAAAACCTGCTTTATCAATATGGCGACGGGCGGGTTTGGCACGCGCATCACCAGCGAAACGCCGGAAAAGCTGAAGGCGGCGCTGGGCGGCGTGTCGTACCTGATCCACGGCCTGATGCGCATGGACACCCTCAAGCCTGACCGCTGCGAAATTCGCGGCGAGGATTTTCAGTGGCAGGGTGACGCGCTGGTAATTGGGATTGGCAACGGACGTCAGGCGGGCGGCGGACAGCAGCTGTGCCCGGAGGCGCTGATTAATGACGGTCAGCTCCAGCTGCGTATTTTCACTGGCGACGGCCTGCTGCCCGCGCTGTTTACCACGCTGACGCAGCCGGAAGAGAGTCCAAATATCATCGCCGGGAAATCAGCGTGGTTTGAAGTGAATGCTCCCCACGGGATGACCTTTAACCTCGACGGAGAGCCGCTGAGCGGGACGCAGTTCCGCATTGAGGTGTTGCCCGGCGCGCTACAGTGTCGGCTGCCGCCGGACTGCGTGCTTTTGCGCTGATGTTTCGCACGGTGCGCGATGATGCCCTCTCCCACCGGGAGAGGGAGATGGAGCCGTCAGGCAATCGTTACTTTGCTGTCCAGATAGACGTCCTGAACCGCATTGATCAGCTTCACGCCGTCGGCCATCGATTTCTTAAACGCCTTGCGGCCAAGGATCAGCCCCATGCCGCCCGCGCGTTTGTTAATAACCGCCGTACGCACCGCGTCTGACAGGTCGGTATCACCCCCCGCCGCGCCGCCTGAGTTAATCAGCCCCGCGCGGCCCATGTAGCAGTTCGCCAGCTGGTAGCGCACCAGGTCGATCGGGTTATCGCTGGTCAGCTTGCTGTAAACGCGATCGTCGGTGTAGCCAAAGTTCACCGCTTTGTAGCCGCCGTTATTCTCGGCCATTTTCTGCTTCACGATATCCGCTCCGATGGTCGCCGCCAGGTGGTTCGCCTGCCCGGTCAGGTCGGCGGATACATGGTAATCCACGCCGTCTTTCTTGAACGCGTTGTTGCGCAGATATGCCCACAGTACGGTGACCATGCCCAGCTCGTGCGCACGCTCAAACGCCGCGGAGATCTCTTCAATCTGACGACGGGACTGTTCGGAGCCGAAGTAAATCGTCGCCCCTACCGCCACCGCGCCCATGTTGAACGCCTGCTCGACGCTGGCGTAAAGGGTCTGGTCATACTCGGTTGGGTAGCTAAGGGTTTCGTTGTGGTTCAGCTTCACGAGGAATGGAATGCGGTGGGCATAGCGACGCGAAACCGAGGCCAGCACGCCGTAGGTCGACGCCACGCAGTTACAGCCCGCCTCAATCGCCAGCTCAACAATGTTCTTCGGATCGAAGTAGAGAGGATTCGCCGCAAAAGAGGCGCCCGCAGAGTGCTCAACGCCCTGGTCCACCGGCAGGATTGAGAGATACCCGGTGCCGCCGAGCCGCCCGGTGTTGTAGAGCGTCTGCATATTTCGCAGGACCGCAGGCGGACGGTTGTTATCGATCATCACGCGGTCAACGTAGTCGTGACCAGGCAGATACAGCTGGTCGGCTGGAATGGTCATACAACGATGCTGTAAAAGGCTGTCGGCGTCTTTGCCAAGCAACTGCGCAATATCAGTCATGTGATACTCCCGTAAGTCCGACGTCGTGTCGGTGTGTGTTTATCCAGTCCCATCTTTTATGGGCAGACTAAGCCTGGTACCGACTTAACAGATTTTCCACCTTTTGCATTTTTTTTCAGCACAATCTGCTGGCTCGATTCGTGTACAACAAAACTGTTACATTGATCAAACAATCACCACAAAGGTATTTAAAAGGTATTATTGAGTGGTATGTTAAAGGCGTACCCTCTCTGACATGCAGGATTAAAAAATGAAAACGAAAGTCCAACTGTCATTCATGATGTTTGTTGAATGGTTTATCTGGGGCGCGTGGTTTGTGCCGCTGTGGCTGTGGCTGAGCAAAAGCGGTTTTACCGCCGGGGAAATCGGCTGGTCTTACGCCTGTACCGCCATTGCCGCAATCCTCTCGCCGATTCTGGTCGGCTCGCTGACGGACCGCTTCTTCGCCGCGCAGAAAGTGCTGTCAGCGCTGATGTTCGCCGGAGCCATTCTGATGTACTTCGCCGCGCAGCAAACCCAGTTCAGCACCTTCTTCCCGCTGCTGCTGGTTTACTCCCTGACCTATATGCCAACCATCGCGCTGACCAACAGTATCGCCTTTGCCAACGTGGACGACGTCGAGGCCGATTTCCCGCGCATCCGCGTGATGGGCACCATCGGCTGGATCGCCTCCGGTCTTGCGTGCGGGTTCCTGCCGCAGATGCTCGGCTACAGCGATATTTCCGATACCAATATTCCTCTGCTGATGACGGCAGCCAGCTCCGCCCTGCTCGGCGTCTTTGCCCTGTTCCTGCCGAATACGCCGCCGAAAAGTACCGGCAAGCTGGATTTCAAAGTGATGCTCGGGCTGGACGCGCTGATCCTGCTGCGCGACAGAAACTTCCTGGTGTTCTTCTTCTGCTCGTTCCTGTTCGCCATGCCGCTGGCCTTCTATTACATCTTCGCCAACGGCTATCTCACCGAAGTGGGGATGAAAAACGCCACCGGCTGGATGACGCTCGGCCAGTTCTCCGAAATCTTCTTTATGCTCGCCCTGCCGTTCTTTACCAAACGCTTTGGTATTAAGAAGGTCTTACTGCTGGGCCTGATTACCGCCGCCATCCGCTACGGGTTCTTCGTTTACGGCGGAGCGGAACAGTACTTTACCTACGCCCTGCTGTTCCTCGGCATTCTGCTGCACGGCGTAAGCTACGACTTCTATTACGTCACCGCGTACATCTACGTGGACAAAAAAGCGCCGGTGCATATGCGCACCGCCGCGCAGGGCCTGATTACGCTGTGCTGTCAGGGCTTTGGTAGCCTGCTGGGTTACCGCCTGGGCGGCGTGATGATGGAAAAAATGTTCGCATACAAAGAGCCGGTGGATGGGCTGACCTTCAACTGGGCCGGAATGTGGACGTTTGGTGCAATCATGATTGCCGTGATTGCCGTGCTGTTTATGCTGTTTTTCCGCGAATCGGATAAAGAGATCGCCGCAATTGAGGTGGTTGATAGCGATGCCGCGCTGACACAAGGGGAAGTTAAATGAAACAAGAACGTGTTCTCGGTGCTCTTTACGGGCAGGCGTTAGGGGATGCGATGGGCATGCCGTCGGAGCTGTGGCCGAGAAAGCGCGTCAAGGCGCACTTCGGCTGGATCGACCGCTTTTTACCCGGCCCGGCAGAGAATAATGCGGCCTGCTATTTCAAACAGGCAGAGTTCACCGACGATACCTCAATGGCGCTGTGCCTGGCGGACGCGCTCATCGAGTGCGACGGGGAGATTAACGCGGACGTTATCGGCAAGCATATTCTGCGCTGGGCGCTCGATTTTGACGCGTTTAATAAGAACGTGCTCGGCCCAACCTCCAAAATCGCGCTTAACGCGATTCGCGACGGCAAGCCGGTTAACGAACTGGACAACAACGGCGTAACCAACGGGGCGGCTATGCGCGCCTCCCCGCTGGGCTGCCTGCTCCCGGCCACGCGTCTGGAACACTTTGTTGAGCAGGTGGCGCTGGCTTCCAGCCCGACCCATAAATCCGACCTCGCCATTGCCGGCGCGGTGGTGATTGCCTGGGCGATTTCCCGCGCCGTCGACGGCGAAAGCTGGCAGAACATCGTCGATGCGCTGCCGGGTATCGCCCGCTACGCGCAGGAGGCGAAAACCACCACCTTCAGCGCATCGCTAGCGGCACGTATTGAGCTGGCGCTTAAGACCGTACGGGAAGCTAACGGGGTTGAGTCCGCCAGCGAGCAGGTGTACCAGCTCGTGGGGGCCGGAACCAGCACCATTGAGTCCGTTCCGGCGGCCATTGCGATGGTCGAACTGGCGGGAACCGACCCGAACCGCTGCGCCATTTTATGCGCCAACCTGGGCGGCGATACCGACACTATTGGCGCGATGGCGACGGCCATCTGCGGCGCGCTCCATGGCGTGCAGGCGATTGACCCGGCGCTCAAAGCCGAACTCGACGCCGTCAACCGGCTCGATTTCGGCCACTATAGCGAGAAACTGCTGCACTACCGGGAGCAAAGGGAGGGCGTATGAGTTCATTTGCCCAACGTCTCGACACCCTGCACGCCACGCGCCCGCTGACGGTGCTGGGCGCGGCGGTGATAGACGTCATCGCCGACGCCTACGCCCTGCCCTGGCGCGGGTGCGATATCGAGCTCAAACAGCAGGGCGTGAATATTGGCGGCTGCGCGCTGAACATTGCCATCGCCCTGAAGCGGCTCGGCATTACAGCGCAAAACGCCCTGCCTGTTGGTCACGGGGTATGGGCGGACATCATCCGCAACGCCATGGCGAAGCAGGATCTGCACAGCGCCATCCAGGCCGAAACCGGCGATAACGGCTGGTGCCTGGCGCTGGTGGAGCCAGACGGCGAGCGCACCTTTATGTCCTTTAGCGGCGTGGAGAACCAGTGGCAGCAGCGCTGGCTTGATGTGCTTAACATCCCGTCGAACAGCCTGGTCTACTTATCCGGCTACCAGCTGGCCTCGCCGTGCGGCGAGCTGCTGACATGCTGGCTGGAGGGGTTGCGGGACGTGACGGCGTTTATCGATTTCGGCCCCCGCATCGCGGATATCCCCGACGCGCTGATGGCGCGGATTATGGCCTGCAGGCCGATCGTGTCGCTCAATCGTCAGGAAGCGGAGATCGCAGCCGAACGGCTGGGCGTAGCGGCTGAAAACCTGGGTGCGGATTGGCAGCAGCGCTTCGGCGCCGCGCTGATTGTGCGGCATGATAAAGACGGCGCCACGTGGTATGACGGCGACGATGCGGGCGTTGTTCCGGCGTTTCCGGCGACGGTTGTGGATACAATTGGCGCTGGCGACAGCCACGCGGGCGGCACGCTTGCCGGGCTGGCGGCGGGATGGTCACTGGCAGACGCCGTTCTGCTGGGGAATGCCGTGGCGTCCTGGGTGGTCAGCCACCGCGGCGGTGACTGCGCCCCGACTCGCGAGGCGCTACTCCTCGCACACAAAGACGTATAGATCGCTGCGACAGTAGCTGATGCTGTACTCAATCGGCCGGTGCTGTTGGTCAAGCGCGACCTGCTTGATCACCAGCACCGGTATTTTTTCGTCCATCTTAATGTGCGCCTGAAACTCGCTGTCCGGCATGCGGGCGCTAACCCGTGAACGGGTGCGCTGCGGGAAGATATTCTGGCTGCGGAAGTAGTCGTACAGCGAAATGCCAATCGCATCCGCATCGGGAATGAGGCCAACCGGCACCCATGACTCTTCAATCGACACCGCATCGTCATCCACATAGCGAATGCGCTTGAGCAAAAAGACCTCGCTGTCCGGAGGGATCGACAGGTGGTTTGCGACCTCTTCCGGGCACTTCACCACCCGCTTGTTGACCCACAGCGTATTAGGCTTTTGGCCGCGCAGCACCACCTGCTGGGAAAAGCCGCGCGCTTCTTTCAGCGAATATTCAAAGATATTGTTGATTTGCGTGCCATAGCCACGAGAGCGCGTAACCACGCCCTCTTCCTCCAGCGCCTGCATCGCCTTTCGCACGGTGATGCGCGACACCCCGGTTAACTGGCTCAGATCGCGCTCGCCGGGCAAAATATTCCCGTGCTCTAACATGCCGCTTCGCACCGCATTTTTTACCGTTTCGGCAAATTTCAGGTACAGCGGCGTGTTGTCAGGCGCGGCGATCCGTTCATTCAGTTGAGCGATTAACCGGGTATGCGCTTGTTCCATCTCTGTTTTCTCAGGCGTGGTGTTTCCTGCCAGTATACTGGGTTACCACCATGCATGAAAATGATGAACCGGTCCAATACCGTGACCCACTTCCAGAGTATCGGCTTTTGCCAGCGCCGCCGAGAGCCAGGTTTTCGCTTCGCGCACCGTATCAGCCCAGCAGTCATGCCGCGGGCGCAGCGCCGCCAGCGCGGCGGAGAGCGTGCAGCCCGTGCCGTGGGTGTTTTTGGTCTGCACGCGCGGCGCGGTAAAACGTACTTCGCCGTCGCGGGTAAAGAGCCAGTCCGGGCTTTCAGCGTCGTCAAGATGACCGCCCTTCATCAGAACCGCCCCGCAGCCCATCGCCAGCAGCGCGTTTCCCTGCGCTTTCATCTCGCGTTCAGTTTGCGCATGCGATGTGCCTAACAGCGCGGCGGCTTCCGGCAGATTGGGCGTGATAAGCGCCACCTGCGGCAGTAGCTTTGTACGCAGCGTCTCCACGGCGGAGACGGAAAGCAGCGGGTCGCCGCTTTTAGCCAGCATGACGGTATCAAGCACCACGTTTTGCACCTGATAGCGTTTAAGCCGCTCGGCCACCGCTTCCACAATATCCGTCTCAGCCAGCATGCCGATTTTGGTGGTATCGATGCGCACATCGCTGAACACTGAATCCAGCTGCGCGGCAACAAAATCCGGCTCGATACGGTAGACCGACTGCACGCCGCGCGTGTTTTGCGCCACCAGCGCGGTAATGACCGAGCAGCCGTACGCGCCAAGGGCCGAGAAGGTTTTGAGATCGGCCTGGATACCCGCGCCGCCGCTGGGATCGGTGCCGGCAATGGTCAGGGCGTTAATCCGCTTCATGCCTGCTCCTCCAGCGTATAGAGCGCATCCAGAAACGCGCTGGCAAAACTGCCCGGGCCACGCGACTGCGCAACGGCCACCGTTCCGGCTCGCTTCATCCATCCGCAGGCGGCAGCGACGTTATCCATCCGGTCGCCCGGCAGCGAGCAGCTCGCCGCCACAACGGCAGAAAGCGCGCATCCGGTACCCACTACGCGCGTCATTAACGGATCGCCGCCCGTTACCGTGCGGGTGCGTTGCCCATCAGTGATGTAATCCACCTCACCGGTGACGACCACAACGGTATTGGTCTGGCGAGCCAGCGCCTGTGCAGCGGGCACCGCGCTGGCTGCGGTATCGGTTGTATCGACGCCGCGTCCGCCCGCGCTCATCCCGGCAAGGGCCAGAATCTCGGAGGCATTGCCGCGAATGGCAGCCGGTTTCAGGGCAAGGATTTGATGGCAAAAACGGGTGCGGAACGTCAGGGCGCCCGCGGCAACCGGGTCCAGCGTCCAGGGCTTGCCTGCCGCCACCGCGCTTTCTATTGCCCGACGCATCGACTGGGCGCGCGGCGAGGTCAGCGTACCAACGTTAACCAGCAGCGCATCGGCAATCGCGGCAAACTGTTCAGCCTCTTCGGCCTCAATCACCATCGCGGGTGATGCGCCAAGCGCCAGCAAAACGTTGGCCGTGAAGGTCTGTACGACATCGTTGGTCATACAGTGGGTCAGCGGAGAACGGGTTCGGAAGTGGTGTAAAACGTGTAAATCGAGCAGGTCAGGCTGCATGGGTTCGCTCCTGCCTTGCGTGAAGAAGCGATGACCGGGAAGGCATCTGACTTCCCTACGCTGGCATTATCCAGATCAGGTAATACGGGTATTTCTCAGCCTTCACAAAGAAGGGCACCCCGAGTCAAAATACTTTTAAAACAGTGAGTTATAAAACTCATTAACGTTATGTAGTGTAACCGCGGCCCCAGGCCAGGCGCAAGGAGTTTCGATTTATCACGCCGTTTGTCACAGCGGAAATCTCCAGACGCTCTTTCCCGTCATTTGCCAACATTTATTACGCTTTAGTTAATTCTGGTTCAGTAATTGTTAACGTGTTATTGACAATCTTTATTGTGCACTTTTACTAGGGCTATTATTTTTTCAGCCCTGTTACGCGTGATTTATTCTTTTATAAGACATATAAACTCCTTTCATACGAAATAAAAAGAATTCACTCATCTGTTTAACAACGTTAAATATTCATTTTTCAATCAATTACTTAAAGCGAGTTATAAAATTATCGTGCAACTCACAAATAAATGTATACATTAAATAAATCATAGAGTTACCACACCCCTTCGCTGTACTTATTCATATTATTTATGATTTAGATCAAAATAATTAGTTTGGGTTTAATTGATAGTTAATTCACGTTATTAAAAAAGATTAAGGCAGAGTTCAACCGTCATTGATGGTTAATCTCTGTCTCATGAAAACCGTTCAGCTAAATATTATTTTTTCAATACATTAATGATGTGGTCATTTAAAATGAAACCTTTGAATAAATCTATTATTTCTGTTTTTGCACTGTATGTGGTTGCTGGTGGTTCATTCCATGTTGCTACAGCTGCTGAAGCGATGATTCAGACAACTGATGGTAGCAACGTTTTTCTTTCCATCCATGGTCAAGATGAATCAATCAAATCTTATGATTTAGATGATATTGATAAGCTTAAAAGTGGGGTAAGTTCTAACACCACGTCAATATCCCTTTTACGCGGCGATTTAGATGCTGAATCACGTAATCGGGTAGATGAAATTAATCGTGTTGATGGTGAGGCTAAACGTGCCGGTGCTCTTGCTGATACCGCTAGTCAAAAAGCAGACACTGCTTTATTAGACGTTGTTAAAAATGGCTCTGATATCATTCAGCTTCAAAACCAAACCCAATTACAAGGCAACGTATTGACGGATCATGAGCAACGCATCACCTCTTTAGAGAATATGCCAAAACCAGTCAACGGAGTAGATGGAAAAGATGGCGCGAAAGGTGATAAGGGAGATACGGGCGCACAGGGGGCAGCAGGAATTAACGGACGTGACGGCGCAGATGGTCATAATGGGAAAGATGGTGTGGCAACTACCGTAACGCGCTTGCAGGTAGACGCAGCGACGCAAACGAAAGTAGCCAAC
This sequence comes from Enterobacter sp. CGMCC 5087, assembly GCF_003144775.1. Taxonomy (NCBI): domain Bacteria; kingdom Pseudomonadati; phylum Pseudomonadota; class Gammaproteobacteria; order Enterobacterales; family Enterobacteriaceae; genus Enterobacter; species Enterobacter sp. CGMCC 5087. Next base: position 53,807 of record NZ_QFXN01000124.1, read on the forward strand.
AACAGCCAGGCTGTTACCGCCACCGCTCAGGAACTTCAGGCAACAAAGCAGACGTTACAGGCAATGAATAACAACACCAATCAGCAATTCAAATCATTGCATGACGAAGTGGATAATAATAAGAAGCAGGCTAACGCTGGTATCTCGGGCGCCATGGCGATGGCAGGTTTACCGCAGGTACAAACGAATCAGCATGTTATGTTCTCTGCTGGCGGTGCAACGTACAATAATGAAAGCGCCCTTGCCGTCGGGGCATCCGTTAACTTCAATTCACATGTCATCGCGAAAGTGAGCTTCTCTGATGATACCGCCAATAATATGGGAGCGTCAGTTGGCGTCGGAATGGGATTTTAACTAAATACAACTTAAGCATTATTAACTGACGCCGTTAAGTTAATAACCCGCTTGCCTCCGGCAAGAATAGCGATGACAGAAAAAACATGCTCAGACATATCATTATTTCAGCGACCCTGTATCTGATGCTCATTGGTGTCGGTATTTGGATCGGCATGATGTACGTCTCTTATTATCTGTGTGTTTTATAAGGTGGACAAAAGTTTAGCCATGAAAACTCAATTAATATGGATTGCACTGATATTGACGGTAGCGATAACACCGGCTCATGCGATTAACGCGCACTATCGTGCTCAATTAGAACGTTCAGGATGTACTGAGATGAACGCGAATGACGGCTCTTGTGATATTCACAAAACAAAAGCCCAAAATGCGGCACAGCACACAACAGCTGCGGTCCACGACCCTTTGCGTGAAGCCACTTTCACATCGGATGCGGTTAACGCCACGATTTTAAACGGCTTTCTTGACGCCACCATTAACGGCAAAAAGGCCATCGTGAAACGTCTGAATACTCATTTCTATGAGATTCACGGTAATGGTTTTGTTATATCGCTAAGCCTTGATGAGAACGGCATTACGGCGGCGTCCTGGAATAAGACGACGGGGCGTAACCACGGCATTTTGCAGGTATCGCAGAAATAAAGCTAACAAGGAGGCTGTCTGCCTCCTTTTTGGTCAGCGAATGGCACGATTTGTCACACTCTTTTTTATGAATTTACAGTCGGGGCAGAACACACGTAACAGTCTGTTTTTCTTTATCATAAAGCGCAATTTTCTTTCTTAAAAAGGGGATATCCCTTCCCCTGAGCGCCATGTCACAAAACAGTAAACAAATTAACCATTGAGCCCCGTGGCAAAAGGCTCTATATTGGCGGCGTTTTTTTCAGGCCCCCATCTGTTTTTTAACTTTTTATTCAATCGTGGCTCATAACGAAGCGGCGGTTGTAGGAGTGATATGATGACGGATAAAGTCCGTATTGACACCGTAGATGCCCACAAAAGCAACGAAACCTATCTGGCCCGTCAGGCCGAGTTTGAATCTAACGTCAGGAGTTATCCGCGCAAACTGCCTTTAGCCATCACTAAAGCAGAAGGCGTGTGGATCACCGATGCAGATAATAAAGAATACCTTGACTGTTTAGCAGGCGCGGGGACCCTTGCGCTTGGCCATAACCATCCTGATGTGCTGAAAAGCATCCAAAATGTCATTACCAGCGGCTTGCCGTTACATACCCTGGATCTGACTACGCCTCTGAAAGACGCGTTTTCTGAATACCTGCTCTCTCTGCTGCCTGGTCAGGGCAAAGAGTACTGCCTGCAGTTCACCGGTCCATCCGGTGCTGACGCCGTTGAAGCGGCGCTGAAGCTGGCGAAAAAAGTGACTGGTCGTAGCGGTATCATCAGCTTCTCTGGTGGTTACCACGGTATGACCCACGGCGCGCTGTCCGTGACCGGCAACCTGTCTCCGAAAGAAGCGGTTGACGGTATGATGCCCGAAGTGCAGTTCATGCCTTACCCGCATGAGTACCGTTGCCCGCTGGGTATCGGTGGTGAAGCGGGCGTGAAAGCGCTGACGTACTACTTCGATAACCTGATCAACGACGTTGAAAGCGGCGTGCGTAAACCTGCTGCGGTGATTCTGGAAGCCGTTCAGGGCGAAGGCGGCGTGAACCCGGCTCCGGCTGAGTGGCTGCAGCGCATCCGTAAAGTGACTCAGGAACACGGCATTCTGCTGATCCTCGACGAAGTGCAGGCTGGCTTTGCCCGTACCGGCAAATTCTTCGCCTTCGAACACGCGGGCATTGAGCCAGACATCATCGTGATGTCTAAAGCCGTAGGTGGCGGTCTGCCGCTGGCCGTGCTCGGTATCAAAAAGCAGTTTGACGCATGGGCGCCAGGCCACCACACCGGTACCTTCCGCGGCAACCAGCTGGCGATGGCGACCGGCCTGACCACGCTGAAAATCCTGAAAGACCAGAACATCGCGGGCAAAGTGGCCGCTCAGGGCGAATGGCTGAAAGGCCAGCTGAAAGAGATGGCGAAACGCTATCCTGTTATCGGCCACGTGCGCGGTCTGGGCATGATGATCGGTATTGAGATCGTTAAGCCACACGAAGCCGCTGACCACATGGGCTGCTTCCCGGGCGACGGCGAGCTGTCTGCACTGATTCAGAAGAAGTGCTTCGAAGCCGGTCTGATTCTTGAGCGCGGCGGCCGTAACGGTATCGTTCTGCGTCTGCTGCCGTCTCTGCTGATCAGCGACGAAGAGCTGAAAATCTTCCTGGATAAATTTGAGCAGGCACTGCTTGCTGCGGGCGTTCGCCCGGCGTAACCGGAGTTATTGATTACGATGTCTGATTCAAACCCAATTTTGTTCTCCTCTGCGCAGAGCATTGAAGCTTACCAGCAGGCGATCGAACAAAGCACTCAGGCTGTGATGCAGTGGCTGAAACAGCCTGAGATGTACCAGGGCAAAACGGTCGCGGAACTGCGCGACCGTATTAAGCTGGATTTCAACCCGAAAGGGCTGGGCAACGAAGCGGCGATTGAACGCGCCGTGGAGTTCTTCCTGAAAGACAGCCTGTCCGTTCATCACCCGCAGTGCGTGGCGCACCTGCACTGCCCAAGCCTGGTCGTAAGCCAGGCGGCGGAAGTGCTGATTAACGCCACTAACCAGAGCATGGACTCCTGGGATCAAAGCCCGTCCGCAACCATTATCGAGATCAAACTGATCGAGTGGCTGCGTACTCGCGTGGGTTATCAGGCCGGCGACGCCGGTGTCTTCACCAGCGGCGGTACCCAGAGCAACCTGATGGGCCTGATGCTGGCGCGCGATGCGTTCTTTGCGCGTCAGGGTCACTCCGTTCAGCAGGACGGTCTGGTGGGAGATCTGCGCAAAATTCGCGTGCTGTGCTCCGAAAACGCACACTTCTCCGTGCAGAAAAACATGGCGCTGATGGGTCTGGGCTACCAGTCCGTAGTGCAGGTGAAAACGGACGAATTCTCCCGCATGGATCTGACCGATCTGGCTGCGAAAATTGAGCAGTGCAATGCGAACGGCGAGCAGATTCTGGCGATCGTCGCGACGGCAGGTACCACCGATGCCGGTGCTATCGACCCGCTGCGTGCAATTGCAGCGCTGGCCGCTAAGCAGAACATCTGGGTACACGTCGATGCGGCCTGGGGCGGCGCGCTGCTGATGTCTGAGCAGTATCGTCACTACCTGGACGGCATCGAGCTGGTGGATTCCGTCACCCTGGACTTCCACAAGCAGTTCTTCCAGACCATCAGCTGCGGCGCGTTCCTGCTGAAAGAAGCGCGCCACTATGAGCTGATGCGCTATCAGGCGGCCTATCTGAACTCGGAGTTCGATGAAGAAGCGGGCGTACCTAACCTGGTGTCCAAATCTCTGCAGACCACCCGTCGTTTTGACGCGCTGAAGCTGTGGATGAGCCTGGAAGCGCTGGGTCAGGAGCAATACGCGGCGATCATCGATCACGGCGTGACCCTGGCGCAGCAGGTTGCTGCCTACGTGAAAGAGCAGCCTGCTCTGGAACTGGTTATGCAGCCACAGCTGGCAAGCGTTCTGTTCCGCTTCCGCGGACAGGTGCAGATGGGTGACGCGGGCATCGCCCTGCTGAACCAGAAAATTGGTGATGCGCTGCTGGAATCCGGCCGTGCGAACGTTGGTGTGACCGAGCACAACGGCGTCACCTGCCTGAAGCTGACGCTGCTGAACCCAACCGTGACGCTGGAAGATATTAAAATCCTGCTGTCTCTGGTTGAGCGCACCGCGCAGGAAATTCTGGCTAAGTAATACAGCACCCCTCTTCCGCCGGGAGAGGGGTTATTTTATACGCCTGCCCACCACATCCTTAATTTTAATCCCCAGTAGCTCGTCCATCCCGTCGTGGTACTGACCACATTACCCTTCGACACAATGACCAGCGTCGGCGTTACGCTCACCTGCCACTGCTGCGACAACGCACCGTTTACATCGTTAATCACCGGCATTTTCAGCTGTTTCTTTTCAACCCAGCGCGCAAGCTTTGCGTTATCACCGGAACGCATGGCAATGCTCACCACGTTCCCCCCCTCTTCTGCCAGCTGATTAACGGAAGGCGTCGTGTAACGGCATATGCTGCACCAGGTGGCCCAGACGTAAATCAGCAGCGGCCGTTCCTGGCTCAGGGCCGAGATATCGTGAATGTTACCGTCGATGCTCTGCATTGGTGTTGCGCTAAAACTGGCGGGGAGTGTCGGTTTTCGATACTGATCAACACCCCACACTACGGCCAGCGTCAGCAGAACGAGTACGATTCCTTCCCGCGCCCAGCGGCGCAGTCGACTGATTTTGCGGTTATCCATTATGACCTCATGTTTTAACGAAGGTCATCTTAACGGGCAATACGCCATCACGCTGTAAAGAAGTGTCGCGTCAGGTTTATTCCTGGGTATAACCGTAGTCGTAATGGCTATATCCCGAGTTGTAATAAAGCACGGCAGATTTCACGATATCATTGAGGATCGCGCCATTCACCTGCACGCCCATTTGCTGCAGACGCTTCAGGCAGTTCTCGATCTCCTTGACGTTAGTTTTACCAAAGCGGGCGACCAGCAGCGTGGTCGCCGCTGCTCGGGCTATCAGCAAGGCATCCGTTACGGCAAGCACAGGAGGGGTATCGACAATCACGATGTCATACATTTTATCTATCTGCGACATCACGGCCTGGAAGCGTTCACTCATGAGCAGCTCAACGGGATGTGAAGGTTGGGGTCCGCAGGTCAATACATCAAAACCGCCTTTTTCAACGCGTTGAACAGCCGTCTGCCATTCAATGTCTCCTCCGAGCACGCAGGATAATCCCCGATGATTGGTCAGTTTGAACACATTGTGGACATATCCCTTGCGCATATCCGCATCAATAAACAGCACTCGCTGTCCGGCCTGAGCGGCAATCGACGCCATTGAAGTACTGACCAGCGTCTTTCCGCAGTCCTGCGTGGGTCCAGACACCACGACAATCCGGTTTGTGGCATCCATCATGGTAAAATGCAGACTGGTGCACAGCCCGCGCACCGCCTCGACAAACATATCTGCCGGGCGGTCAACGGGCAGGAAAGGGACGTTCGACGTTCTGTGCTTCCAGTGGGACGCAAACAGGGTTCTCCTGCGCAGGTGCGTTTTTTTCCAGAGCCATACCGAGCGCGGAAGCGTCGCCAGAAGCGGTATCCCCTGCACTTCCAGTTGTTCAGACGAGGTAATGCCCCGCTTAAAGGCTGAGCGTACTAAAACCATTCCGGCAGAGAGCATCAACCCCATCAGCATACCCAGTACGATAATGAGCGCTTTGTGCGGTTTGATCGGATCTGGCTTCGCAACGGCCGGGTCAATAATCCGCACGTTCCCGATAGTGCTGGAACGCGAAATACTCAACTCTTGCTGACGCGTCAGCAACTGCAGGTATATGGTACGCCCGGACTCAACGTCACGACTCAGCCGTAAGATTTCCTGCTGCGTGGAAGGCATGGTTGAGACGCGATTATTCAGGCGCGCACGCTCGCGTTCAAGCGTTTGTTTTTTCTCCCGCAAGGCACGGTAGGTGGGATGGTCCTTTTTGAAAAGTTGTGAAACCTCTGCTTCGCGGAACGTCAGCTCGTTAAGCTGGTTTTCCACGTTAACAACCTGATCAAGGACTGACTTTGCTTCCAGAGATAAGTCGACAGAATCGCGTTGCTCTCTGTAGGCATTCAGACGCGCTTCAGCTTCATCCAGTTCCCGGCTGATCTTAGGTAATTGCTCCTGTAAGAACGTGAGGCTACGGGAATCTTTCGCTTCCTGGCGCGCAATATTCTGGCTGAGAAAATTTTCAGCAATGGTATTAAGTACCGTGGCGATCCTGGCGGGGTCTTCACCCATTAACGTTAATGCGATCATACCGCTCTGTTTCGCCGACTCAACAACCGTAAGCCTGTTCTGAATGGCGCCGATCGCGTCAAGCCTTGTAACTGCTTCGAGGGTAAACTGGGTGCCTGGTTCCGCGCTGAGGGATGTCACCAGAAGCGACATTCCGTCTTTAACCAGCGTTTTCCCCACGATGCCTTCTGCTTGAAGCGTTTTTCCCTCAAGACGATACCGCCCTTTCCCCTGTACGGTGAGTAAAAGCGTTTGTGGCTTACCTTCCAGAAGAGGAATAGTCAGCGCGCCGATCGTTATTTCATCGGATTTACGTCCCCGCACGTGTTCCCATAACGGCCCGATGACAGGAAACACGCGTCGCCTGGCGTTGTACGTCAACCCTAATTGATCAACGGTCTCTCCCAAAATCATCCGTGATTTAAGGAGTAAAAGTTCCGGCGCGACCTCTGGCGAGAGTTCAGACTCGAAAGGGGTCAGATTCTTGAGCAGTGAGTTACTCTGCTTCGCTTCTACCTGTACCAGGGCATCAGCCTGATAAACTGGCGTGGCGCTGAACGCGTAGATACCCGCGCATACCGTGAACAGGAGCGTGACACACGCAATCGTCACCCGGTTGTCAAACATCTCAGCAAGCAACTGAAGAAGATCGATTTCATTATTCTGCGGTGTCGCAGCACTATATTTATCTGATTTAGAAGACGACATTACGGCTTCATTCCTTATTGACTCAAACGACGAGCCCATTCCTGACTGGCTTTACCCAATTGCTCGAAAACATATTCATAGACTTCGCGACTTTTGTGATACGGGTCGGGAATGTCCCTGGTTTCCAGCCATTGTCCAAAGAGCAGCGATTTTCCCCGGTTCTCCGGAGTCATTGCGGCAATAAAACGGAGGTGTTCCGGCTCCATTACCAGAATCAAATCGGATTGTTGCAGCAGGCTGCGCGTCACCTTTCGGGCAACATGCCCTTCCAGCGAAACACCATGACGCCAGGCGACCGCCTGCGCAGCCGCATCCGCCGGGCGTCCTTCGAGTCCAAAAATACCTGCTGAGGTCACCTGCTTGCCGGGTAATTGCTGACGCAACAGCCGCTCACCAATCGGTGAACGGCAAATATTGCCGGTGCAGACCACTAAAATTGACTGAAACATTACTGCGGCCACGATCTGATGTAACGAACGGTTTCGGTCAGGTCATGGACACCGCTGATGGTAGGCACCAGCTGGGTTATAACGCGATTCCAGCGTGATAACGGTGCCGTAGTGACGTAAACGATGTCATACGGCTCCAGCTGGAATTCCGTACCCAGCACCATGGCTGACGCATCTTCCGCATTCAGTTGATAGATATTGGCAATTTTGTCCGTGTCGCCTTTTTTGGATACCTGCCGAATAACAAAAATGCCGGTTGCATCGGCCATATTTTGGTTAAGTCCACCAGCATTTCCCAGGGCTTCGGCCAGCGTCATGCCGCTACGATCCATCTTAAGCGTACTCTGCTTGACCACTTCGCCCATCACGAACACTTTCAGCGCGTCGTTCCGGGGAATAAACAGGATATCGCCCGGATAAAGCAGCTTATTTTGAGTCAAATCGCCATGCTGCATCAGCGCATAGAGCGAAAGTCGGGAATCCTTGCCGTCATGCGTGAGCACGACGTTACGCCAGTCGGCATCCGCAGAAAGACCGCCAGCGGCGTTAACCGCATCCATCACCGTCAGTGGAATATTCGTTATGGGTTGTTGGCCCGATTTTTCGACCTCTCCGGTGACATAGGCTTTTTGCGAACGGAAGGCGGCAATGCTGACGTCCACCTGCGGGCTCTCAATGACTTTATCCAGTCGCTCTGTAATCTCTTCACGTACCTGTGAAACCGTTTTTCCCGCCACCCGCAGCTTACCGACGTAGGGATAAAAGAGAGTACCATCGGCGTTGACCCAGTTGCCTGCATCGCTTGCGCTACGATATTGTCCCGCGGGCGTCGTTAATTCAGGGTGATCCCAGACGGTGACCGTCAGGATGTCGCCTGTGCCAATACGGTATTCCCAGTTTTTGATCTGCTCATCCAGATTAGGATTTGCCTGAGATTTCGATACGGTCGGACGCAGCTTTTCAATCAATCCCGGCGTTAATGGGAAAATTTCCACGCGCTTATCAAGATTATAATTAACGTCTTCCGCCGCAATGACCTTTTTCCCGGACACACTTAAGTTCTGGCCGGGGGAAAATACACACCCCGTTAACTGACTAACGGTGAGAAATAACAGCGAAAATGCAGTTGTACTTTTCATTTGTATAAATATTTCTTTTTAACGTTGCGCTTATCGTTAATCTTTCAAAGAGATCAAATCTAACGCCATGAAATTTAACTGATTATTTTCATGCAATATGAAACTCTGACATTGTAAAACGTGGCCAAACCGCTCTCTAAAACACGAAAGCAATACTCAACCCTGTAACAAAAAAGGAAGTAAGACCGCTTCACCCGAAGGCAATATTAAATCGTCTTCATAGGGAAAGCATTCACACATCAGTCCAATTTTGACATCAAAAGTTATTTTCAGAATTAATTAGTGAAATAATAAATTTTAAAAATATACTGAGCAGGCAATATTCACCACAGTGATAAACATCATCCCATTCGACTACACAAAACCGTCCACTTTTGTTACATTTTTTTTCAAACATACCCTGCGTTGATACTTAAAATGGACTGTCTGCTCCGCTTTGCACGACCTGCAGACGAAAAGTATCTATAACGATATCACTGGAGAAAAAATGGCTAAGCGTAAATTGCTGCTTCTGGGTGTATTACTGTCTCTGGCGGGATCTGCATTCGCTGCCCCGCAAACGGCCGCTGCGCCATCCGGCATCAAGGCCTATGAAGAACAAGAGTTCATCGCTGACTTTACGAAATTCAAGATTGGCGACACGGCACCGGCGCAGTATCAAACGCCGGAGTACACCATCAAACAGTACCAGTTACGTAACCTGCCGGCTCCGGATGCCGGAACCCACTGGACCTATATGGGTGAGAACTACGTGCTGATCGGCGATGCTGATGGCAAGATCTACAAAGCCTACAATGGAGATATTTTCTATCACCGCTAACGCAATTGTGATTCGCCCCTGGCAGGAAAGTGACCGCCCTTTCCTGCGCACGCTCTACCTCCACGCCCGGCGTGAAGCCTGGCCATGGCTGGACAGTGCAGACTGGCAGCTGGAAGACTTTGACGCGGCAACCCGTGACGAAGTGATTTGGGTTGCTGCACAGAACGGTCATCGCCTGGGTTTTGCCTCCGTCTGGACGAACGATAATTTCCTGCACAACCTGTTTGTCGATCCGCAGTATCAGAGCATGGGCGTCGGGCATGATTTACTTGAACACGTACAGGAAACGTTTACCAGTACGGGTTCGCTTAAGTGCCTGGTGAAGAATGCGCGGGCTATTGCGTTTTACCAGCGACACGGCTGGCACATTGAGGCGACGGGTGATTCTCCGGACGGAGAGTATTATTTGATGCACTATCGGTTGGGTTAAAGTCGGGTGGCGGCTTCGCCTTACCCGACCTACGTGATAGTGCCAGTTGTAGGCCAGGTAAGCGAAGCGCCACCCGGCAATTCAACGCGAAGGCGTTACACCGCGCGGAACGCGATTTCGCCCGGGATCACTTCGCCCTGCCAGTAAAGCTGCGCCGCAACGCGACCCGCCAGCTGACGATACATCTCTGCAAATTCGCTGTCCGGGCGGCTGACCACCGTCGGCTTTCCGCTGTCCAGATCTTCACGGAGGGTAATGTGCAGCGGCATCTGCCCCAGCAGCTGGGTGTGATACTTCGCTGCCAGTTTTTCTGCACCACCCGTACCGAAGATAGGTTCGTGGTGACCGCAGTTGCTGCAGATGTGCATGCTCATGTTCTCGACGATACCGAGCACCGGCACTTCCACCTTCTCGAACATCACGATGCCTTTTTTGGCGTCGATCAGCGCGATATCCTGCGGCGTAGTCACGACGACCGCCCCTGTGACCGGAATGTTCTGCGCCAGCGTCAGCTGAATGTCACCGGTGCCCGGCGGCATGTCCAGCACCAGATAATCCAGATCAGGCCACATCGTCTCCTGCAGCATCTGCAGCAGCGCTTTGCTGGCCATCGGGCCGCGCCAGACCATGGCGTTATCGTCAGTCACCAGGTAACCGATGGAGTTGGTCGCCAGACCGTGCGCCATAATTGGCGCCATGTGGGTCCCGTCCGGCGAGGTGGGGCGCTGGTTTTCCGCGCCCAGCATGTTAGGAATAGACGGACCGTAGATATCGGCATCCAGAATACCGACCTTTGCCCCTTCCGCTGCCAGCGCGAGCGCCAGGTTAACGGCGGTAGAAGATTTCCCTACCCCGCCCTTGCCCGAGCTGACGGCAATGATATTTTTCACGCCGTTCACGCCAGGCTGGTTTTTCACGCGCTTCAGCGTGGCGATGCTGTGGCTCAGCTTCCAGTCGATCGCCTTCGCACCGGTAATACGCAGCAGCTCAGAGCTGGTCTGCTCTTTCAGCGCGTCAAAGGCGCTGGTCCAGACGAACGGCATCTGCAGCTCAATGTGCAGGGTATCGTCCAGCCAGGCAACGTGGTGTAACGCTTTCAGCGTAGTGAGATTGTGCTTCAGGGTTGGATGCTGAAAGTTAGCCAGCGTCCCGGCGACCATTGCTCGTAAGGCTTCCGGTGATTTGGCCTGGGATTGAGAACTCATCCCGACTCCTTTGTTCTTGTGAATAAGACCTTAGATGGACAAGTTTACCTGAAAGGCCGCGGTTTGTGCT
>NZ_QFXN01000125.1:0-5893 GCF_003144775.1 Enterobacter sp. CGMCC 5087
ATAATGCCCCTTTTGGTAATATCGAAAACCCTTTTCACAGTTAAAAGAAGTAATGCCTACTATGACTCAAGTCGCGAAGAAAATTCTGGTAACGTGCGCACTGCCGTACGCCAACGGCTCAATCCACCTCGGCCACATGCTGGAGCATATCCAGGCTGATGTCTGGGTCCGTTACCAGCGAATGCGCGGCCACGAGGTTAATTTCATCTGTGCGGACGATGCTCACGGCACGCCGATCATGCTGAAAGCGCAGCAGCTGGGGATTTCCCCGGAGCAGATGATTGCCGAAATGAGTCAGGAGCATCAGACCGATTTTGCTGGCTTTGACATCAGCTATGACAACTATCACTCCACGCACAGCGACGAAAACCGCGAGCTGTCGGAGCTGATCTACACCCGTCTGAAAGAGAACGGTTTTATCAAAAACCGCACCATCTCTCAGCTGTACGATCCGGAAAAAGGCATGTTCCTGCCGGACCGTTTCGTCAAAGGCACCTGCCCGAAATGTAAATCCCCGGACCAGTACGGCGATAACTGCGAAGTGTGCGGCGCAACCTACAGCCCGACCGAGCTTATCGAGCCGAAATCCGTGGTTTCCGGCGCCACGCCTGTGATGCGTGACTCCGAGCACTTCTTCTTCGACCTGCCGTCCTTCAGCGAAATGCTGCAGGCGTGGACCCGCAGCGGCGCGCTGCAGGAACAGGTGGCGAACAAAATGCAGGAGTGGTTCGAATCCGGCCTGCAGCAATGGGATATCTCCCGCGATGCGCCGTACTTCGGCTTTGAAATCCCGAACGCGCCGGGCAAATACTTCTACGTCTGGCTGGACGCGCCAATCGGCTACATGGGCTCCTTCAAGAACCTGTGCGACAAGCGTGGCGACACCGTCAGCTTCGACGAATACTGGAAGAAAGATTCCACGGCAGAGCTGTATCACTTTATCGGTAAAGACATCGTTTATTTCCACAGCCTGTTCTGGCCGGCGATGCTGGAAGGCAGCAACTTCCGCAAGCCAACCAACCTGTTCGTACACGGCTACGTGACGGTGAACGGCGCCAAGATGTCCAAGTCTCGCGGGACGTTCATTAAGGCCAGCACCTGGCTGAACCACTTCGACGCGGACAGCCTGCGCTACTACTACACCGCTAAGCTCTCTTCCCGCATCGACGACATCGACCTGAACCTGGAAGATTTCGTGCAGCGAGTGAACGCGGACATTGTCAACAAGGTGGTGAACCTGGCCTCCCGTAACGCGGGCTTTATCGCCAAGCGTTTTGACGGCGTGATGGCGGCTGAACTGGCTGATCCTGCCCTGTATAAAACCTTTACCGACGCGGCAGCCACCATTGGCGACGCGTGGGAAACCCGTGAGTTCGGCAAAGCGGTGCGCGAAATCATGGCCCTGGCTGACCTGGCGAACCGCTATGTCGACGAGCAGGCACCGTGGGTTGTCGCGAAACAGGAAGGCCGCGATGCCGACCTGCAGGCCATCTGCTCCATGGGCATCAACCTGTTCCGCGTGCTGATGACGTACCTGAAGCCGGTTCTGCCTCAGCTGGCAGCCCGTGCTGAAGCGTTCCTGAACACCGAACTGACCTGGGATGCCATGGCGCAGCCGCTGCTCGGCCACAAGGTGAACACCTTCAAGGCGCTGTACAACCGCATCGAGATGAAGCAGGTTGAAGCTCTGGTGGAAGCGTCTAAAGAAGAGGTGAAGGCGGCTGCGGCACCGGTTACCGGCCCGCTGGCGGACGATCCGATTCAGGAGACCATTACCTTTGACGATTTCGCCAAAGTCGACCTGCGCGTGGCACTGATCGAAAACGCGGAATTCGTGGAAGGTTCTGACAAGCTGCTGCGCCTGACGCTGGATCTGGGCGGCGAGAAGCGTAACGTCTTCTCCGGCATCCGTTCAGCCTACCCGGACCCGCAGGTGCTGATCGGTCGTCAGACCGTGATGGTGGCGAACCTGGCGCCGCGCAAAATGCGCTTCGGCATCTCTGAAGGGATGGTGATGGCCGCAGGCCCTGGCGGGAAAGATATCTTCCTGTTAAGCCCTGATGAAGGCGCAAAGCCTGGGCAGCAGGTGAAATAACAAAAAAGCCGGAGATTCTCTCCGGCTTTTTTTATGGCGTTTTGTGTTCTCCCTCTCCACGTGGGAGAGGGTCGGGGTGAGGGCATCAGGCCGCACCCTACCGCCTTTACGCCTTGGGGTGATGCACCCGGTGGGTCAGCCCGCGCAGGAAATTACGCAGGAACTGGTCGCCGCACTCGCGGTAGTTTTTGTGGTCCGGCGCGCGCATCATGGCGGTCACTTCCGGCACGGATACGCGGTATTTTTGCTCGGTCATGATCGCCACAATATCGTCCGTTTTCAGCGAGAACGCGATGCGCAGCTTTTTCAGCACCGTGTTGTTGTTCACGCGACGCTCCAGCGCCAGCTCCGGCGCAGCCGGATCTTTGCCACGCTTATCGTAAATCAGACCGTTCAGGAAACCCGACAGAATAATGTCCGGGCAGCGAACAAAGCCCTCTTCGTCTTCTTTGGTCATCCAGGTATCGAAACCGGCAGACGTGGATTCCATGTCCGACAGCGCAAGAATGCGCACCATGTCGTTATTGTTTGCTTTCAGGGTGTAGCGCAGGCTACGAAGAATGTCGTTACTTAGCATAGAGCCTTCGAATGTCGATGATGCAATGGCGCGCAGTGTACCAGTTTTACAGGCCAATCGCCTCTTTCAAACTCTTGAGATAGCGACGGCTGACGGGTACCGTTTGCCCGGCACGCAGCACCAGCTCGGCCTGGCCGTTATCTTCCAGGCGAATCTCTTTCAGGTGCGCCATGTTCACCAGATACTGGCGATGGCAGCGGATCAGCGGCGTGCGGCTCTCCAGCGTGCGCAGGGTCAGCTCGGTAAATCCTTCATTCCCTTCCGCGCTGGTGACAAACACCCCGCTCAGGCGGCTGCTGACAAACGCCACATCATCCATTTGCAGAAGATAAATCCGGCTGTGCCCGGTGCAGGGGATAAACTTCAGCGGCTGCTGGTTTTCCGGCAGCAGCGTGACGTCCTGTACGGTTCGCTCCTGGCGTAAACGGGTGAGCGTTTTTTCCAGACGCTTCTCTTCAATCGGCTTGAGTAAATAGTCAAACGCGTGCTCCTCAAAGGCCTTAACGGCATATTCGTCGAACGCCGTCAGAAACACGATATAGGGGCGATGCGCCGGGTCGAGCATGCCGACCATCTCCAGCCCGCTAATGCGGGGCATCTGAATATCGAGGAACAGCACGTCCGGGCGCAGCTTGTGCACCGCGCCGATGGCCTCAATGGCGTTCGCGCACTCACCCACAATCTCAATATCAGGCTGCTCCTGCAGCAGAACGCGCAGGTTTTCTCGTGCCAGCGGCTCGTCATCCACGATCAGCACTCTTAACATGCGTTTTCCTCCAGCGGCAGTCGTACGGTAATACGGGTAAATCGGTCTGGCTCACAGGCGACGGTAATCCCACAGTCGTCGCCAAAATGGGCGCGCAGGCGTTTATCCACCAGGCTCATCCCTAAACCGCCGGAGGCGGAAGGCTGATAAAGCCCGGCATTATCTTCAATATCCAGCACCAGGTGATGGTTGAATCGGCTGGCGGCAATGGTTATCTCCCCCCTTCCCAGCAGCTGTGATGTACCGTGCTTAATGGCGTTTTCGACAATCGGCTGCAGGGTAAAGGCCGGAAGATGCTGATACGCCAGCTCGTCCGGCACGGAGAGCGACACCTGCAGACGCGACTGGAAACGCGCCTGCTCAATCTGCAGATAGGCATTCACGTGCTCAATCTCATCGGCGAGGGTCACGATCTCCGACGGCCGCTTCAGGTTCTTGCGGAAAAAGGTCGACAGAAACTGCACCAGTTGGGCGGCCTGATCGCTGTCGCGGCGGATCACCGCTTTAAGCGTATTGAGGGCGTTGAACAGGAAATGCGGATTGACCTGCGCATGTAGCAGCTTAATCTCCGACTGCGTCAGCAGGGCTTTCTGCCGCTCATACTGCCCGGCGAGGATTTGCGCGGACAGCAGCTGGGCGATCCCCTCCCCCAGCGTGCGGTTGATGGAGCTGAACAGACGGTTTTTCGCCTCATACAGCTTGATGGTGCCCATCACCCGCTGATTCTCGCCGCGAAGTGGAATCACCAGCGTGGAGCCCAGCTTGCACTGGGGATGCAGCGAACAGCGGTAAGGCACTTCGTTACCGTCGGCATACACCACCTCGCCGGTTTCGATGGCGCGCAGCGTATAGGCTGAGGAGATCGGCTTGCCCGGCAGATGGTGATCGTCGCCCGTACCGGTAAAGGCCAGCAGCTTTTCCCGATCGGTTATCGCCACCGCGCCGATATCCAGCTCCTTGTAGAGCACCTGGGCCACCTTCATGCTGTTCTCTTCGTTGAACCCCTGGCGCAGGATCCCTTCCGTCGAGGCGGCAACCTTCAGCGCCGTGGCGGAAAAGGCCGAGGTGTACTTCTCAAACATGGCGCGCTTGTCGAGCAGGATGCGCATAAACAGCGCCGCGCCCACGGTATTGGTCACCATCATCGGAGCGGCAATGCTGCTGACCAGGTGCAGCGCATCCTCAAACGGACGGGCAATCAGCAGAATGATCGCCATCTGCGCCATTTCGGCCACAAAGGTAATGGCACCGGCGGTGAGCGGGCTGAAGACTTTATCCGGGCGACCGCGCTTGATCATATAGCTGTGCACCAGGCCGCCGAGAAGCCCTTCAACGATCGTGGAGATCATACAGCTCAGCGCCGTCATCCCGCCCATGGAATAGCGATGCAGCCCCCCGGTTAAACCGACAAGCCCCCCGACGACGGGACCGCCGAGCAGCCCGCCCATCACCGCGCCGATAGCGCGCGTATTGGCAATAGAGTCTTCGATATGAAGACCAAACCAGGTCCCCATAATGCAGAATATGGAAAATACGACGTAGCAGAGGAATTTGTGCGGCAGACGGACGGTGACCTGCATCAGCGGGATAAACAGGCGCGTTTTGCTCATCAGCCAGGCTATGACCAGAAACACGCACATCTGCTGAAGCAACAGCAGCACCAGGTTAAACTCGTACATACTCAAAACCGCACACGCTAAAAACGCGTAACATACACTGATGCGGGTTTACTTTCTTTGAAGCATCCCAAAAAAGCGCAAAATCGTGTCCGTTATCACACCTTTTTCTGAATATCGCGCATGCTTCGCATTGTTTGTTCAAAAATCAATCAATCCTTCCTGGTTCGTCAAAGTGGGTCTACAGTTAAGCTGGGAACGCGTAAGCCAGGGGGCGAATATGGCGCTTTACACGATAGGTGAAGTGGCACTCCTTTGTGATATCAATCCCGTTACCCTACGGGCGTGGCAGCGACGGTATGGATTGCTTAAACCGCAGAGGACCGACGGTGGGCATCGCCTTTTCAATGAGGCCGATATCGACCGCATCCGCGAAATTAAAAGCTGGATCGACAACGGAGTGCAGGTCGGCAAAGTGAAGTCCCTGCTGAGCCATGATGACCCGGACACGCAACACCTCTGGCGCGAACAACAGGAAACATTGTTGAGACTCCTCCAGGCGGGCAATCTTCAGCGCCTGCGCGCATGGATAAAAGAGCAGGGCCGCGACTATCCGGCACAGACTCTGATCAGCCATCTTTTCATTCCGCTCCGTCGACGTCTTCAGTGCCAGCAGTCCACCCTACAGGCGCTGCTCAGCATGCTCGACGGGGTGCTGATCAACTACATTGCCGTCTGCCTTGCCTCAGCGAAGAACAAAGCCGGAAAAGATGCGCTGGTTGTCGGCTGGAACGTGCACGATACCACCCGCCTGTGGCTGGAAGCGTGGATTGCGACCC
>NZ_QFXN01000126.1:0-16619 GCF_003144775.1 Enterobacter sp. CGMCC 5087
GGGCTGGCGCGTGGATGTCCTGGCGCACTCGCTGGCGCAGCTTAAGCCCGAGTTTTTCGACGGCCAGACCCTGCTGGTCTGGTGTGGGGAAGTGCCCTCCGCCACGCAGCAGCAGCTGCTGACGGAATGGCGTGAGAATGGTTACCCGGTCTATTCCCTTGGCCCGGATGAGCCATAACGGCATTTAATGGTTCATTAACAGCTGCGCTTCACCGTATAATTGTTCCGTTAACAACAGGAGCACATGATGAAGGCAACCAAACTGGCCATTATTACCCTTTTTGTCCTGATGGCCGTGAGCGGTATTGGCGGCGTGATGCTGGCAGGATACTCGTTTATTGTTCGCGGCGGTGTCGGCTGAGGTACAGCGCCAGCCGCTCAAAAAGGCGATCGACGACGATTGCCGCCAGCGCGACCAGCACCGCCCCCTGCACGATATAAGCCGTATTAAACCCGCTCAGGCCGATAATAATCGGCGTTCCCAGCGTATTGGCACCGACCGTAGACGCAATGGTCGCCGTCCCGATGTTAATAATCACCGACGTGCGGATCCCGGCAATGATAACCGGCGCCGCAAGCGGCAGTTCAACCTTGCGCAGCCGCTGACCGCGACTCATCCCCATCCCTTCTGCCACGCTCAGCACTGACGCCGGTACCGCCGCGAGGCCCGCCAGCGTGCCCTGCAGCACCGGCAATACGCCGTATAAAATCAGCGCAATAATGGCCGGCTGCTGACCAAAGCCCATCACCGGAACCGCTATCGCCAGCACCGCCACCGGGGGAAACGTCTGGCCAATCGCCGCTATCGTCTCCACCAGCGGACGAAACTCCTTCCCCGCAGGCCGCGTGACCGCGATGCCTGCCCCTACCCCCAACACAATCGCGATGGCGCTTGAGAGCGCCACCAGCCAGAGATGCGCCAGAGCGAGATTAATAAAGCTCTCCTGCTGATAGACCGGCCGCGGCAGCCCCGGAAAAAGAGCGTTAAACAGCGCCGCGCTGTGGGGCATCAGAAACAGTAAGGCGACAAAGAGCGCTACCAGCCAGAGGAGCGGATCACGCAGTGCCTTCACGCGTCACCTCCCCGGCCAGCAGATCGCGAAAATGTAAGGTTCCGCACGGCATCCCGCGCGAGTCCGAGACGGGCAATACCTCGCACTGGCGCGCGACAAACGCCGAGAGGGCATCCCGCAGGCTCATCTGCGCCTGCAGCGGTTCGCCGCTGACCGGCACCTCCTCCCGACGCATATAGTCGCTGACCGTCCGCAGGGAGAGCAGCCTCACGCCCAGCTCGCTGCGTCCAAAAAACTCGCGCACAAAGTCGTTCTTCGGCCATGTTAATAGCTCAAGCGGCGAGCCCTGCTGCACCACTTCGCCATGATCCATCAGCACCAGATGGTCGGCCAGGCGCAGAGCTTCATCAATATCGTGCGTCACGAGAACGATCGTGCGCCCGAGAATGCGGTGAATGCGGGTCATCTCCGCCTGCAGCGCCCCGCGCGTGACCGGATCCAGCGCGCCGAAGGGTTCATCCATCAACAGCACTTGCGGGTTAGCCGCCAGCGCGCGCGCCACGCCCACGCGCTGCTGCTGGCCTCCGGAAAGCTGGTGCGGATAGCGATCGCGCAGCGCGGGCTCCAGCCCCAGGAGCGACATGAGTTCATCCACCCGGTCAGCGATTTTTGCCCGCGACCATTTCTCCAGCTGCAGCACGGTGGCGATGTTCTGCGCCACCGTCCAGTGGGGAAACAGGCCGATAGACTGAATGGCATAGCCCATCCGGCGACGCAGCTCCAGCACCGGCAGGCTGCGGATCTCTTCTCCGGCAAAGCGGATCACCCCGCTGTCATGCTCAACCAGGCGGTTGATCATCTTCAGAGTGGTGGATTTTCCCGAACCCGAGGTGCCAATCAGCACGGAAAACGCCCCCTCGGCAAAGTTCAGGTTCAGATGGCTCGCCGCCGGGCGACCGGCAAAGGTTTTACTGACATCATGAAATTCAATCATTGGCTCTTCTCCTGAGCAGCGCGAGCCATAAGGCAAACAGCGCGTCGACGACAACCGCCAGCGCAATCGTGGGCACCACGCCCAGCAACACAAGATCGAGGGCACTGCTGAGCAGCCCCTGGAACACCAGCGCGCCAAAGCCGCCCGCACCAATCAGCGCCGCAATCACCGCCATGCCGACGGTTTGTACCGCCACCACCCGCAGGCTGCGCAGCAGCAGGGGCAGCGCCAGGGGGAGCTGAATTTTCCAGAAACACTGCCGCGCGCTCATCCCCATCGCATGGGCGCTTTCAAGCACATCCGGCGCGACCTGGCTCAGGCCCGCGACCACGCCGCGCACCAGCGGCAGCAGCGCATACAGCACCAGCGCGATAAGCGCGGGCGTTAACCCCGTTCCGGCTATGCCAAGCGTTCCCAGCACCGGAAATGACTTCACCAGCCCCGCCAGCGGGGCAATCAGCAGGCCAAACAGCGCGACGGAAGGTATGGTCTGGATCACGTTGAGTACGGCAAAGATCCCACCCTGGCGTGAAGGATGACGATAGCACCACATGCCGAGCGGTATCCCGATCAGCAGAGCCGGGATCAGCGTGCCAAAAAGGATCGTCAGGTGTTGCGCCAGGGCATCATCAAACACCTCCTGACGGTTGGCGTACTCTTTCAGCAGCGAGAGATTGTTCAGCTCACCGCTGAACAGCAGGAACAAGGGAATACACCATATCTGCGCGTTGAGCACCCAGCGCCAGACGGCGCTGGAGATGAGTCGACGAATGGCGTCGCTGCTGGCCAGCAGACACAGCGCCAGCCACAGCCAGAGGCCGCTGCCCACCGTGGTTCTCGCCAGCGGGCTTTCCGCCGAAGCCATATGCGTCGCCGCCTGCCCGGCTCCCCAGAAAAGGAGGATAAACAGCCCTTCAGCAAGGAGCAGCGTCAGCCACTGCGCCGTGCGCCCTTGCCAGAGCGATAGCGCAACCCACGCGCCCAGCGCCGCGGCCAGCCACCACGGCGTGAACGCCCACACTTCCCAGAAATAGCGCCCTTCCCCTGACATCAGGCGGTTAGGTGCGACATTCACAAACGGCAGCGCGACCGCCGCGATGGCCACGCAGGCCAGCAGCAGCAGTACGCGGTTATGACATTTTATTGGCACAGCCCTTTCCCGTTACTTCACAAGCCCTTGTTGTTTCAGGAAGTCGGCGGCCACTTTTTTGGCATCCAGCCCCTCGACGGCAATGCTGGCATTCAGCTGCTGCAGCGTTTTTTCATCCAGTTTTTCGAAGACCGGTTTGAGCCAGTCGGCAATCTCCGGATAGGCTTTCAGCACTGCCTCACGCACGACCGGGGTTGGAGCGTAAATCGGCTGTACACCTTTTGGATCGGTCAGGGTTTGCAGGCCGAGCGCCGCCACCGGGCCGTCGGTGCCGTAGGCCATTGCCGCGTTAACGCCGGAAGTTTGCTGCGCCGCCGCCTTGATGGTTACCGCCGTATCCCCGCCCGCCAGCGAGAGCAGCTGCGCCTGGTCGAGCTTGAAGTCGTAGGCTTTTTCGAACGCCGGGAGCGCGTCAGGACGCTCGATAAACTCCGCGGACGCAGCCAGCTTAAAGTCGCCCTTCTCTTTCAGATAGCGGCTGAGATCCGCCAGAGACGTCAGCTTACCTTTCTCCGCCACGTCCTTGCGAACGGCGATAGTCCAGGTGTTGTTGGCCGGGGCCGGCGTCAGCCAGACCAGCTTGTTCTGTTCCGCGTCGAGTTTTTTGACTTTCTCATACCCGGCTTTGGCGTTTTTCCATGCCGGATCGTTTTCATCTTTGAAGAAGAATGCCCCGTTGCCGGTGTATTCCGGATAGATATCCAGCTCGCCGGAGGTGATCGCCCCGCGCACGACGGGCGTGGTGCCGAGCTGAACTTTATTGACGGTTTTCACGCCGTGGCTTTCCAGCACCTGCAAAATAATATTGCCGAGCAGCGCGCCTTCGGTATCGATCTTTGAGCCCACTTTTACCGGCTCCGCCGCCTGTAACGGCAGGCTTAGCGCCGCCAGCAGCACCGCAGATCCCAACATCCCCTTTGCAATCGTCATTCCGCTATCCTCATTTTTTTATCGCCTTTTTCAGAGGCTTGAGAGAAAAGCGTAGCTTAAAACAGCGGATTTACCCGGCAAAATGCCTTTTTAGCATAACGTAAGACGCATCCCCCGGAAGTCGGGGGATGCAAAGGAGGGAAGGTTACAGCAGCTCGAACTCGCCTTTATTCACGCGGGCGGAATCCACCCCGATAAAGACGTTAAACTTGCCTGGCTCCGCATCGTATTTCATCTGCTGGTTCCAGAACTTCAGCGCGTCCACGTCAATCGGGAAGCTGATGGTTTGGGTTTCGCCAGGCTTCAGATTGACCTTCTCGAAGCCGCGCAGCTGCTTAACAGGACGGCTCATCGAGGCGGTGACATCCTGGACGTACATCTGAATTACCGTTGCCCCTTCGCGCTTGCCGGTGTTGGTCACCTCAACGCTGGCGGTAACTTTGCCGTCACGCTTCAGGGTCGGCGCCGACATTTTCACGTCAGAAACCTTGAAGGTGGTGTAGCTCAGGCCGTAACCAAACGGATACAGCGGGCCGTTAGCTTCGTCGAAGTAACGGGACGTGTACTTGTTCGGCTTATCGGCGTTATACGGGCGACCGGTGTTCAGGTGGCTGTAGTAGACCGGGATCTGCCCGACGGAGCGCGGGAAGGACATCGGCAGCTTGCCCGACGGGTTGTAATCACCAAACAGCACGTCGGCGATGGCGTTACCGCCTTCGGTACCGGCAAACCAGGTTTCCAGAATGGCGTCAGCCTGCTGGTCCTCTTTCACCAGCGCCAGCGGACGACCGTTCATCAGCACCAGCACCAGCGGCTTGCCGGTGGCTTTCAGGGCGGCGATCAGATCGCGCTGGCTCTGCGGGATGGTGATGTCGGTACGGCTGGAGGCCTCGTGCGCCATACCCTGCGCTTCGCCCACAACTGCGACAACGACGTCAGACTGTTTCGCGGTATTCACCGCCTCGTCGATCATCTCCTTCGGCGTGCGCGGATCGACCTTCACCGCTTCCTCGTACTGGTTGAGGAAGGTGACGATGTCTTTGTCGTTGGTGACGTTCGCCCCTTTGGCGTACACCACTTTCGCGTTATCACCCACGGCACTCTTAATCCCGGTCAGCACGGTCACGGACTGATCGGCCACGCCTGCCGCAGACCAGCTGCCCATCACGTCGCGCTTGCTGTCGGCCAGCGGGCCCACTACGGCAATGGTGCCGGATTTTTTCAGCGGCAGCGTGTCGAGGCGGTTTTTCAGCAGCACCAGGCTTTCGCGCGCCACGTCACGCGCTTCTTTGCGGTGCAGGCGGCTTTCGGCGTTGGTATCTTCCGGGTCAGAATCCTTCGGCCCCAGATGGCTGTACGGATCGTTAAACAGCCCCATGTCGTATTTCACGTTCAGCACGTGGCGCGCGGCATCGTCCAGCTCCGCCATCGTTACCTTGCCGCTCTTCACCAGCCCCGGCAGGTATTTGCTGTAGTACTCGTCGCTCATGCTCATGTTGATGCCGGACTTGAGCGCCACGCGCACCGCGTCTTCCGGATCGGAGGCGGTACCGTGTTTAATCAGCTCTTTAATCGCGCCGTGGTCAGAAACGGTGATGCCCTTAAAGCCCCACTGGTCGCGCAGCACGTCTTTCAGCAGCCAGGAGTCAGAGGTCGCAGGCGTGCCGTTCAGCGAGTTCAGCGCGACCATCACCGCGCCGCTGCCCGCATCCAGCCCCGCCTTGTACGGCGGCATGTAGTCGTTGAACAGGCGCTGCGGGCTCATGTCGACGGTGTTGTACTCTTTGCCGCCTTCAACCGCGCCATAGGCCGCGAAGTGTTTGACGCTGGTCATCACCGAGTAGCGATCCGCCGGGCTTTTGCCCTGCATCGCTTCCACCATGGTTTTACCCATCGTGGAGGTTAAATATGTATCTTCACCAAAGCCTTCCGAGCCGCGGCCCCAGCGCGGATCGCGCGAAACGTCCACCATTGGCGCCCAGGTCATGTTCAGGCCGTCGTCCGCCGCTTCATAAGCCGAAACGCGCCCAACGGTTTTCACCGCGTCGAGGTTAAAGGAGGAGGCTAAACCGAGGCTAATCGGGAAAACGGTACGCTGACCGTGTACCACGTCATAGGCAAAAAACAGAGGAATTTTCAGGCGGCTGAGATCCATCACCTGATCCTGCATCTTGCGGATATCCTGGCGGGTGACGGTATTAAAGATGGCCCCTACCTGCCCGTCTTTGATCATCTCGCGGATGGCCTCTTTCGGGTTATCCGGACCGACGCTGATAAGACGCAGCTGGCCGATTTTCTCATCAACCGTCATTTTCTTGAGCAATTCCGTGACAAACGCGTCCCGTGCTTCAGGCGTGAGCGGGTGATTACCAAACAAATCCTCTGCCAGCGCAGGTTGCAGCGCCAGGCTGACGGCGACACCTACAGAACATAGCCATTTCATGTCGTTTTACTCTCTCATCAATAACCGCCGGACGATCTCGGCCATACCGTGCGAAAAGCGCAGTGTGCCACAAACCCTCGAAACGTTGCAGGGTTATTCTCTGATTTTTCTCGTGAATACTCGACCGCTTAACAGTTAATCGCGCTATGCTTTACAGCGAGAAATTTGCCCCACCACAAGGAGTGGAAGATGACTTCTGTTCGAACAAACGATAACACGACTTTTATTAACGAACTGTCGCGCCTGGTTGGCTCCTCTCACCTGCTTACCGACCCGGCCAAAACCGCCCGCTACCGCAAAGGTTTCCGCTCCGGTCAGGGCGAGGCGCTGGCGGTGGTCTTCCCCGGCACGCTGCTGGAGCTGTGGCGCGTGCTGAGCGCCTGCGTCGCCGCCGACAAGATTATTTTAATGCAGGCCGCCAATACCGGCCTGACCGAAGGCTCCACGCCGAACGGCAACGATTACGATCGCGACATCGTGATTATCAGCACCCTGCGCCTCGACAAGCTGCACCTGCTGGATAAAGGCGAGCAGGTACTCGCGTTCCCCGGCACGACGCTCTACTCCCTGGAAAAAGCGCTTAAGCCGCTGGGCCGTGAGCCGCACTCGGTGATTGGCTCCTCCTGTATTGGCGCCTCGGTGGTTGGCGGGATTTGCAACAACTCCGGCGGCTCGCTGGTCCAGCGCGGCCCGGCCTACACCGAGATGTCGCTGTTTGCCCGTATTGACGAAAATGGCAAGCTGACGCTGGTGAACCATCTGGGTATCGATCTCGGCGTAACGCCGGAACAAATCCTCAGCAAGCTCGACGACGATCGCGTGAAGGACGAAGACGTGCAGCACGACGGCCGCCACGCGCACGATCACGACTACGTGACCCGCGTGCGGGATATCGACGCCGATACGCCGGCGCGCTACAACGCCGACCCGGACCGCCTGTTTGAATCCTCCGGCTGCGCCGGGAAGCTGGCCGTGTTTGCCGTACGTCTGGATACCTTCCCGGCGGAGAAAAAGCAGCAGGTGTTCTACATCGGCACCAATCAGCCTGAGGTTCTGACCGAAATTCGTCGTCATATTCTGGGCGAATTCACCCATCTGCCGGTGGCGGGCGAGTACATGCACCGGGACATTTACGACATCGCCGAGCGTTACGGAAAAGATACGTTCCTGATGATCGACAAGCTCGGCACCGACAAAATGCCGTTCTTCTTCACCATGAAGGGACGCACCGACGCGATGCTGGAGAAAGTGTCGCTGTTCAAACCCCACTTCACCGACCGCTTTATGCAGAAGCTGGGCAACGTTTTCCCGGCGCATCTGCCGGAGCGAATGAAAACCTGGCGCGATAAGTACGAGCACCACCTGCTGCTGAAAATGGCCGGGGACGGAATTGCCGAAGCGCAGGGCTGGCTGACCGAATTTTTCAAATCCGCCGAAGGGGATTTCTTTGCCTGTACGCCTGAAGAGGGCAGCAAAGCCTTCCTGCACCGTTTTGCCGCCGCAGGCGCCGCCATCCGTTATCAGGCGGTGCATTCCGAAGAGGTGGAAGATATTCTGGCGCTGGATATCGCCCTGCGACGTAACGACACCGAGTGGTTTGAGCACCTCCCGCCGGAAATCGACAGCAAGCTGGTGCATAAGCTCTATTACGGCCACTTTATGTGTTACGTCTTCCACCAGGATTACATCGTCAAAAAAGGAGTCGATGCGCACGAACTGAAGGAGCAGATGCTCGCCCTGCTGCGTGAACGCGGCGCACAATATCCTGCGGAACATAACGTCGGGCATCTTTATAAAGCCCCTGACGCACTTAAGCAGTTTTATCGCGAGAATGACCCTACAAACAGCATGAATCCCGGCATTGGTAAAACAACGCGGAAGAAATACTGGAAAGAAGAGGCAGATGTGGAGCAGCGCGTAACGCAAGCGTCTGATTAATTCCTACAGCCAAATTTGAGAGATTGTTTAGCGTGCCTTAATCGTAATAGAGTGACGCTCTGACGCCGGAGGAACGTTTCTCCGGCATTCTATAACGAGGAGCAGGCACATCATGTCGGCTATTGATGTTTTATCCGAGACCGAACTGGAAGTGCGCGATGCCCTTCCCGATGATGTGCATGCCATCGCCGCCATCTATGCCTGGCATGTGCTGCACGGGCGCGCGTCATTTGAAGAAGTCCCCCCTACCATCGACGAAATGCGTCAGCGTATGAAAAGCGTGGCTGAGAGCGGTTTGCCGTGGCTTATCGCGCTGTATCGCGGCATCGTGGTGGGCTACTGCTACGCCACGCCTTACCGCCCGCGACACGCCTACCGCTATACCCTGGAAGAGTCGATTTACGTGGATGCCAGCATCACCGGGCGCGGTTTTGGTTCGGCATTAATGGATGCGCTAATCGCCCGCTGCGAGCAAGGCCCGTGGCGGCAGATGATTGCCGTTGTGGGAGATGGCAACAATAATTCCGGCTCGCTGCGGCTGCATAAAAAGCACGGCTTCGTGATTGTCGGTCAGCTGCGCAGCGTGGGCTATAAGAAAGGTGACTGGCGGGATACGGTGATTATGCAGCGCTCGCTCAACGATGGGGACTGGACGCTGCCGGAATAAACGCAAAACGGTAACTGGGTTACCGTTTTTTGTGTTTTCTCCCTCTCCCTGTGGGAGAGGGTCGGGGTAAGGGCATCAGCGCGCACAAACGGCTCAGTCGTTCTGCGCCGTCGCCATCTGTTCCGCTTTCTGCTTTTTATACGTCAATGCTGCGGCCGGAACGGGCTGCACTTTCCCGGTTTCAATCCAGGTACGCAGGCGGCTCGCGTCCGCGAAGTGGGTATATTTGCCGAAGGCATCCATCACCACCAGCGCCACCGGTTTACCGTTAAACACGGTGCGCATCACCAGGCAGTGTCCTGCCGCGTTGGTAAAGCCGGTTTTGGTTAACTGAATATTCCAGTTATCGCGGTATACCAGATGGTTAGTGTTGCGGAACGGCAGCGTATAGGCCGGGTTCGCAAAGGTCGCCATCTCTTCACGGGTGGTGCTGAGCTGACCAATCAGCGGATACTGTTTGCTGGCAATCAGCAGTTTCGTCAGATCGCGGGCCGTGGAGACGTTGTTGATCGACAGACCCGTCGGTTCAACATAATGCGTATTGGTCATCCCCAGCGCTTTGGCTTTTGCGTTCATCGCGCGGATAAAGGCGTCATAGCCGCCCGGATAGTGGTGCGCCAGACTCGCCGCCGCACGGTTTTCAGACGACATCAGCGCCAGCAGCAGCATATTTTTACGGCTGATTTCACTGTTCAGACGCACGCGGGAGTAGATCCCCTTCATCTCCGGCGTGTGGCTGATATCCACTTTCAATTTTTCGTCCAGCGGCAGATGTGCATCAAGCACCACCATCGCGGTCATTAATTTGGTAATCGAGGCGATGGGGCGCACCAGGTCCGGATGGCTGGCGTAGATCACTTTATTGGTGTTGAGATCGACAATCATCGCGCTGCCGGACGCAATTTGCGGCTGAGCGGCGGCGGCGGTCACCGCAGGCGTTTTAGCGACGGCCGGCACGGCAGCGGACGCGCCCAGCAGCAGCGCCAGGCTAAGTAAAGAGACTCGGAATTTCAGCATGGTGAGACTTCTGATAATTATTCACGCACGTCATGACGTACACCGCCTGTATCAACGGATAAACACAGGCTGGCTTCGGCATCATAGCGGTCACCGGGCGTTGTCGCCAGCGGATAATCGTGAACAGATGCTGCATTGCTGGCATTTACGCCAGCAATGCAGTGAACTCAGAAGAGACGGTATCCGTAACCCCAAAGAATAACCGTCAGCGCCAGTAGCGCCTCCAGCACCAGCACCCCAATAGCGAGTGTTGAACTGGAAAAACTCAGGCCTTCTTCTTTATTGATATTCAGGAAGGTTGGAACCCCCAGATACAGCAGATACCCGGTGTAAAAGAGGGCAATAGTACCGATCAGCGCGCACAGCCAGACCAGTGGATAGAGCGCAACAATACCGCTTAAGAACAGCGGGGTCGCGACATATCCGGCAAAGACCATACAGTGCGCCAGCGATGGACGTTGCGGGTAGTTACGCGCCATCCAGTGAATGACGCGCCCCATTACCGCCACACCCGCCAGCATCAGGCCATAAAAAACGATGGCCAGATAGAGCCCGGTAAACCAGGAAAGCTGAACCACGGTGCCATCACCGAAGTTCCAGCCGATTTGTGTTGTTCCGATAAAGGCGCATATTACCGGCACCGCAGCCATCAGCAGCACATGGTGCGTGTAATGATGCGAGACCGTTTCGTTCTCACTTTTAATGACATGCATTTCACGATCGGGATGGGAGAAAAGTCCCCAGACATGGTTCATAGCGCCCCCTTGTTGTCGGCCCGTCAGCGATACCTTAAGTATAATGCAGGCTTTAGATTATTTTCTGTACAGTGGGAAATTTCCGTTGATTTCCCCGCTGTTGATTCATGAGGTATATGATTAAACGAGGTAAGCAGAGGGAGATAACATTCACGTAATGGATATTAACGCACTCATTGAACAATATGGATATGCCGCGCTGGTCGTCGGTAGCGTGGCAGAGGGTGAAACCATCACGCTGTTAGGCGGCGTCGCCGCGCATCAGGGATTGCTGAAATTCCCGCTGGTCGTCGCAGCGGTCGCGCTCGGTGGAATGATTGGCGATCAGCTGCTCTACTTTCTCGGGCTGCGCTTCGGGCCCACGCTGCTTAAGCGTTTCCCAAAGCATCAGAAGAAAATCCGCCGCGCTCAACGGCTCATTCAACGTCATCCCTATCTGTTCGTCATCGGCACGCGCTTTATGTATGGCTTTCGCATTATCGGGCCGATACTGATTGGCGCCAGCCATCTGCCGCCAAAAATTTTCCTGCCGCTCAATGTTCTTGGTGCGATTGCCTGGGCGCTGATCTTTACGACGCTCGGCTACGTAGGGGGCGAAGTGATTGGCCCGTGGCTGCATAATCTCGACCAGCACCTGAAGCACTGGGCGTGGCTGATTCTGGTGGTGGTGGCGGTGATTGGGGTCAGGCTGTGGCTGAAGCATCGGGAAAAGACGCGGGATGAGGAGTAGCCGGGTGCGGCCTGATGCCCTCACCCTAACCCTCTCCCACAGGGAGAGGGGAAAACTACCCCTCCGGCTTAAACTGCGGGTTCGCCAGCATAAAGCCCCCGTCGACAATAAACGATTGCCCCGTCGTGTAGCTGGCGTCGCTGTCGCACAGCCATGCCACCAGGCTGGCAATCTCTTTGGTGTGGCCCGGTCTTGCCAGCGGGATTTCCGGCATTGAACCCTCCTTCACTTCACTGTCGTCCATGTCGTTCATCGGTGTGGCAATGGCGCCCGGCGCGACGGCGTTCACCAGAATGTTGTGCTTAACCAGTTCCATCGCCATGGATTTGGTTAACCCGCCGAGCGCGTGTTTTGCCGCCGTGTAGGCGCTCGCCTCTGGCAGCGGCGTGTGCTCATGCACCGAAGTAATGTTCACAATCCGCCCCCCTTCCCCTTGCTTCACCATCTGTCGGGCGGCAATCTGCGAACAGAGAAACGCGCCGTCCACGTCGACGGTGAAAATGTTCCGCCAGTCGTCAAACGGCATCTCAAGGAACGGCGCTTTGGTCATCGCACCCGCATTGTTAACCAGCACGTCCAGCCGACCAAAACGCGCAATCAGCGTTTCAATGCCCTCTGCGCCTTCCGGCAGCGTGCTTAAATCAAGATGGATAGCCTCTGCGCGCTGCCCCTGCGCTTCAACTTCGCGGCAGGTTTCCAGCGCCCCTTTTTCATCCGAGTGCCAGGTGACGCCAATATCAAACCCGCGCTCTGCGAGCATCAGCGCCGTGGTTTTACCAATCCCGGAATCCGATGCGGTCACTATCGCTACTCTGGTCATACTCACCTCCTGAGAAACTGCAAAGAGGTAAGTATAGATAATGACCTTTTTTAGCCATGATGATAGCCACCGCCCAGCGCCGAGGTGAGCTGCAGCGTGGCGTCGACATACTGGCCTTTCAGCAACAATCCGGCGAGGTCTTCCCTGAGGGCCGGGATCCTGGCTTCACTGACCCGGGAGCCCGCAACGATCCCCGCGCTGAAACGCGCCTGAGCCAGCGCCACAACCCGCGCCGCATCTTTTCGACCTGCTGCTGATGGCGGTTCTTCGCCGTCAGCGTTTCGACTTCGCTGGCCGTGCGCGCCACCTGATTGACCGCTTCGACCACCGCTTTGTTGTAGTTCGCGACCGAGAGATTGTTCTGCGCCTGGGCGATATCCAGGCTGGCGTTCAGCCTGCCGCTGTCGAAGATCGGCAGCGTCAGCCCGGCGGTCACGCCCATCTGCTGCGCTGAAGCGCGAAACAGATCGCTCAGATGGAGGGCATCCTGCTGTAGGAACGCCATCAGGTTCACGTCAGGATAGAAAGCCGCTCTGGCGGCCTCCACCTCGCTCATAGAGGCTTCGATATACCAGTGCGCCTCCTGAAGATCCGGACGGCGTGCCAGCAGTTCATAACCGAGCGTCGGCGGTAGCGCGGCGTCGACCGTCGGCAGCGCATGCCGCGTAAGCGTCACGGAGGAAGAATTCGTCAGCGCGACCAGACGCGCCTCGACGGCTTTCATCTTCCCGTTGACTTCTGCCAGCTGTTCTTCGGTTTTGTTGGCGTCGATATCGGTTTCCACCCCTTCCACGGAGGAGGTGATCCCGTGCTGATACAGTTCGCGATCGGCACCAATGATGTTGTCCTGCTCATGTTTGATCTGCGCGAGAACCTCCCCCGCGGCGGCCTGAGTTTGCCACTCCCAGTAGAGCCGCGCCACGCTGCTGGCCAGCAGCTGGCGGGTCTGCTCCAGCTCCGCTTTTTGCGCATTCACTTTGCCAATCCGGGCCTCGACCCGGGCGCGATTTTTTCCCCACAGATCGAGCTCCCAGCCTGCGGTCAGGCCAAAGGTGCCGTTGGTATACCACGGCCCGGTGGTGCCTGCAGCCGGGTCGGTAAGGGCAAAAGGCCCCATCAGCCCTTCGGCGGACATTTTCTGGCGTTCCGCATCGGCGGAAAAATCAATCTGCGGACCGTCAGCGGCCATTGCGGCTTTGGCCTGGGCTTCGGCAAGCGTAATGCGCTGACGGGCAATCTGCATATCCGGTGCATCGCTCAACGCTTTCGCAATCAGCCCGTTAAGCTGGGGATCGTTATACGCTTTCCACCACTCATTTTTCGGCCAGTCCTGATGATTCAGAACCGTATTCACTGACGCCGCAGCGGTTTGCGTTTTAAGGGGAGATACCGTGGCATGTTCAGGCGCACAGGCTGCCAGAATAAAAGCGAAGGGAGCACTCAGAGATAAAATAAGAGAACGTTTCATTACGCCATACACTCAAAAAATAAAGGCGCACGTTACGCTCGATATCGTTCATTTTTTTAGTAACGCGTGGCAATCCGCAAATTGTCATACATTTTAATACGCGGAAATTTATTCCCAAAAAGAATGATTAAATCCAATGCATTCACGCCAAATATAAATACGCTGCTACACTTATTCAGGACATACATGAGCGGGAGAAAGGAATGAAAATATTACTGTGGGTTATTTTAATTATATTTCTGATAGGGCTCTTAGTGGTCACCGGCGTATTCAAGATGATTTTCTGATCTATTTGCCCGGCTCTGCGCCGGGCAACGTTCCTGATATCAGACTTTCAGCGAAGCCCCTTTCGTCGCAATAACCTCTTTATACCAGTAGAAACTTTTCTTACGGCTGCGCGCCAGCGTGCCCTTTCCGCTGTCATCGCGATCGACGTAAATAAAGCCGTAGCGCTTAGAGAGTTCAGCTTTAGACGCGCTCACCAGGTCGATTGGCCCCCAGCTGGTATAGCCCATCACCTCAACGCCGTCTTCAATCGCTTCACGCACCTGCACCAGGTGGTCGTTAAGGTAGCTGATGCGATAGTCATCCTGCACCACGCCGTTCGCATCCGGTTTATCCTTCGCCCCCAGGCCATTTTCCACGATAAACAACGGCTTCTGATAGCGATCCCAGAGCACGTTTAACAGGGTACGCAGGCCGATGGGGTCAATCTGCCAGCCCCATTCGGAACTTGCCAGATGCGGGTTAGGCACCATGCTCAGGATGTTGCCGCGCGCCTGCTGGTTGAGGGCCTCATCCGCGGTGACGCAGCCCGTCATGTAGTAGCTGAAGGAGATAAAATCGACGGTCGATTTCAGCGCCTCGCGGTCGGCATCCGTTACCTCAAGCTGAATACCGTTGTCGCGGAAGAAGCGCTGCATATACCCCGGATAGGCGCCACGGCACTGCACGTCGCCAAAGAATTGCCACGCGCGGTTTTCCTGCAGCGTCTCCAGAACATCTTCCGGTTTGCAGGTCAGCGGGTACATCAGGCCGCCCAGCAGCATGTTGCCGATTCTGGCATCCGGGATAATCTCGTGGCAGGCCTTCACGGCCAGCGCGCTGGCCACCAGCTGATGGTGGATCGCCTGATACACCTCCCCTTTACTGCTGGTTTCCGGCAGGCCCACGCCGGTCATGGGCGCGTGCAGAGACATATTGATCTCGTTGAAGGTCAGCCAGAGCTTCACCTTCTCCTTGTAGCGCGCAAACACGGTGCGGGCGTAGCGCTCGAAGAACCCAATGGTCTGGCGGCTGCCCCACCCGCCGTACTGCTTCACCAGCCCCCACGGCATTTCGTAATGCGAGAGCGTCACCAGCGGGGTAATGCTGTGCGCGGCCAGCTCGTCAAACAGCCGGTCGTAAAACGCCAGCCCCGCTTCGTTAGGCTGCTGCTCGTCGCCGTTCGGAAAAATACGGGTCCAGGCAATGGAGACGCGCAGGCAGCTAAAGCCCATCTCAGTGAACAGTTTGATGTCTTCCGGGTAGCGGTGATAGAAGTCGATGGCGACGTCCTTGATGCCGCTGTCGCCCGCCACGCGCTCAACCACCGGGCCGAAGACCCCCTGCGGCTGAACGTCTGAGGTGGACAGCCCTTTCCCCTCCTCCAGATACGCGCCTTCTACCTGATTCGCGGCAACCGCGCCGCCCCATAAAAAATCGTCCGGGAAAGTTTTCATCACGTTCTCCTGTTATTGATGGCTTACGCTGAGTAACGGCGCACCGGCACTGACGGACGTTGCCGCCACGGTCACCACGTCACGATACTCATCGCTGTTACTGATAATGATCGGGGTCGCCAGGTCGTATCCGGCATCGATAATCGCCTGTCGGTCAAACTCCAGCAGCAGATCGCCGGGCTGCACCCTGTCGCCCACCTTCACGTGGGCGGTAAACGGCCTGCCGTCGAGCTTCACGGTGTCGATCCCCACGTGGATTAACACTTCAATACCGCTGTCGCTGAGCAGGCCGATGGCGTGTTTGGTCTGAAACAGCGAGGCCACCACGCCGGCAAACGGGGCCACCACTTTGTTATCGGAGGGAATAATCGCGGCACCGCTGCCCAGCAGGCCGCTGGCAAACGTGGTATCCGGCACCTGGTCGAGCGCCAGAACGGTGCCGGTCATCGGTGCCAGCACATCGTTTTCACCCGCTGGCGCAACCGCCTCGGGCGCTGAGCGTCCCGGCATGCCCGCCACCAGCGTCAGGCCGCAGCTCAGCACCAGCGCTACCGCGGTGCCGATCACGCCGCCCCACAGCGTGGCGTTTACCCCGCCCGGCGGAATCATCTGGGCGATGGTAAAGATATTGGCGAAGCCGAAGGAGTAAACGTGGGTATCGCTGAAGCCGACAATCGCGCCGCCGATAGCTCCCGCCACGCAGCCAAAGATAAACGGGCGGCGCAGCGGCAGGTTTACCCCATAAACGGCCGGCTCGGTAATACCAAATATCCCTGCCGTCACCGATGAACCCGCCAGCATCTTCTGACGGGCATCGCGGGTACGCAGGAAGATCCCCAGCGCCGCCCCCACCTGACCAAATACCGCGGGCAACAGCATCGGCAGCATAGAGTCATGCCCCAGCACCGCCAGGTTGTTAATCATCAGCGGCACCAGCCCCCAGTGCAGGCCAAAAATAACGCAGACCTGCCAC
>NZ_QFXN01000127.1:0-35161 GCF_003144775.1 Enterobacter sp. CGMCC 5087
CCATAGCCGCGCCCGCCAGCCACGGTGCCAGAACGTAAATGCTCTGATAGCCGTTCGCCAGCATCTGGCTCAGCCAGGTCGCCAGCGGCCCGATAACGAGGAAAGTCAGCGGCACGGTCACGCCCAGACAGATCAGCGGCGCGAAGAAGTTTTTCATCGAGGATGGCAGCAGCCTGGTACTCTGCTTTTCCAGCCAGCAGCTGACCCATGCGGCGAGAATAATCGGGATCACCGACGAGCTGTAGTTAAACCAGGTGACAGGAATGCCCAAAAAGGCGTCCGATACCGCGCCCGGCTGCTGGCTGGCGTTAAACGCCGCAATCATCATCGGATGGGTGAGCGCCCCGCCGATCACCATGGTAATAAACGGGTTGCCGCCGAATTTTTTCCCGGCGGTATAGCCCAGCACCAGCGGGAAGAAGAAGAACAGCGCGTCGCTGGCGGCGAACCAGATTTTATAGGTGCCGCTTTCGGTGGTGAGCCAGCCGCAGACAACCGCCAGCGCCAGCAGCCCTTTCAGAATACCGGAGGCCGCGAGAATGCCGATAAACGGGGTGAAGATCCCGGAGACGATATCAATCAGGCGGCCCAGCAGATTCCCTTTTTCTCCCTTCTCTTCCACGACGGGCGCGTCATCGGTAAGGCCTGCCTCATTGCGCACCGCCTGCCAGACCTCGTGGACGTGGTTGCCAATCACTACCTGAAACTGGCCGCCGCTTTCCACCACCATGATCACGCCCGGGTTTTTCTTCAGCCCTTCCGCATCCGCCCGCTGGTTCTCTTTTAGTTTGAAGCGAAGCCGGGTCGCGCAGTGCACAAGACTGACGATGTTCTCTTTTCCGCCAACGTGGCCGAGAATATCCTTCGCTAAAGCCTGGTATTCCATCTCGATTTCCTTACATCCGATGCCTGCTGGCACCTGTTGACTGAGTACAAAAAATAAAAAAACCCGAGAACGTCCTTCTTACGAAGGCCGCGCTCAGGTTTTGCCTGCGTGATGCAGTAACAATCCTGTTTTGAGGCTTAACGCCCCTCTTTTCTCACCCGCTCGATATGAATGGCGAGGAACATAATTTCTTCGGTCGTCAGCTCACGCTGATAGCTTTTGTTCAGGTGCTGAGCGATTTTCTCGGCGCATTTCCACGCTTTCGCGTAGTTGTCTTTTACCGCGATATGCAGCGAGACGTCGTCATCTTCCACCACGGTGCGGGTCAGCATCCGCTGGGCAAAAAACTTCAGGTGGGTGACGAAACGCTGATAGCTGAGCGAGTCTTCATCGTACTCAAGCTGCAGCTGATACTTGACCAGCTGCAGGATCTCCTGCATCACCCGCGTTACGTGCATCACTTCCGGCATTTCGCTGTTCAGCTGCGCGGTGACCAGATGCAGCGCGATAAACCCGGCCTCATCCTCCTCCAGCTCGACGTTCAGGCGTCTGGCGATAATGGCCCGCGCCTCCT
Source organism: Enterobacter sp. CGMCC 5087 (assembly GCF_003144775.1). Taxonomy (NCBI): domain Bacteria; kingdom Pseudomonadati; phylum Pseudomonadota; class Gammaproteobacteria; order Enterobacterales; family Enterobacteriaceae; genus Enterobacter; species Enterobacter sp. CGMCC 5087. The sequence goes on from NZ_QFXN01000127.1 coordinate 1,461, forward strand.
GCCCTAATTCGAACTCCTTCGGATACAGCCGTTTAATATCCCACAGCAGCACGTTTTTGATGGCCAGCCCGTTCTTCTGCCGCTCAATCGCAAAGTAGCAGTGGTCGGTGAGGGTGATATACAAACTCTCCTGCAGCTTGCCCAGCCGCTGCGCCGCCAGCCCGATGATGCGGTCGCAGGTGGTCATTACCTCCAGCGGAATTTGACTCAGCAACTCCCCGAGTCGACGCACCAGTTCATCGCTTTGTAACGCAAACACCTTTTCAACCAACGCGGTATCCAGCGCTTCACCGACGCGCTTCTGAAAGGCCAGCCCACGGCCCATCACCACCTGTTCGCGCTCGCGCTCATCCTGAACAACCACCACGTTATTATTGAGTATCTTGGCGATTTTCATCTGAACCCCAGAAACAAAAAAACCTGACCTCCGGCAGATGCCAGAAAATCAGGTTTTGCCTGCCTAAGCAGTAACAATCCAGTTCTGGCACTCTATCAGTTTCATTCATAGCCTCAATGCATCACGCGTCAGAAACGTGACGCGGATCGACATTGCTAGAACGTCACGACAGTTTTCAGCTCCGTCACCCAGGCATCCTGCGTCCGGGATACGCCGCCGGGATGGTGCCAGTACTGAATGCCCGGCTGCAGCTCCAGCCACGACACCGGACGGAAGCGATAATAAAACTCACCGTTCAGGGAGTGGCCTGGCACCGGGTGATACGCCGGATCGTTATAGTCCGACACGCCGCTCAGGCTGTTCATATAGCGCTGGTTGCGGGCGTACTGGCTGCTCATATCAATCCAGGTTAGCCCGAAGCCAATCCAGTCTTCCGGACGGGCGTCAAACAGCCCGCGGTAGCGCAGCGAGGCGGCGTAAACCTGGTGCATGTAGTTAGTGCTCTGATCCGCAAGGCTCATGCTGAAAGATGTGCTCAACCCGCGATTCGGGTCATCCTGATGCTGCGTAAGCTGCTGGTTCAGCCCGGCGTACATGAACCAGGTCCGGGTGTGGGTATCAAAGCCGTTCGGGTCCGTCGCGCCCGCACCGCCGGATTTGCCGCGATAGAGATCGGTTTGCGGCGCGTTGGTAAACACCACGCCCAGGTTGTACGCGCCCGGCAGGCCGTTAATCAGCGGGCGCGCTTCGATTTCAACCGGCAGTAAGACCCCTTTGCTGCCCTTCGTCGACCAGCTCCAGGCGTGGCTGCGGCTGGAGGCCTCGGGATTTTGCTCCATCACGCCACCTTTTAACGTCAGCGTCGGCGTTAATTTATACGCAAGCGTGGTGCCCCAGGTGTGAACGTTCCAGTTGTTCCACGTCAGCGAGTTGGCTGACTTCCCGCCGCACTGCGACAGGAGCTGGAAATCACAGGGTATGATTTGATCGAAGGTCTGCACCTTGTTCATCATCCCGATGCGCCAGGTCAGACGCCGGTCGTCAAAGCTGCGGGCAAAGGTCAGCCAGCCCAGGCGGGTAATGGACTGTCCGCCCCAACTCTCCTGGGTTAGATCGTTAAAGTTAACGCGCGGGTCCTGCACGCGTTTGGTGGTGAGGTCGTCATTGTGGTTGCGGTTGACGATGTTCCCCTCGATACGCGCGTCCGGGATACTGGTCCAGCGCTCAAGATCCTGGTTGAAGGTCAGCGCAAACTGGTCAATATAGGCCACGTGGGAGTCGTGGTTATATCCGCCACCTCCGTTCCAGCCAATTTCATTCAGATATCCGAGGTTATAGGTAAAACCGTTATCGTTGAGGATTTTACGTATGCCGAGCATTTCGCCCAGAACAGGCTCCGGCGGAGCTTCAAAGCCTAATACCGTTCCATTCCAGTCCTGCGCCACCGACAGCGGGGATATCGTCAATAAGGCGAACGCATAGAGTTTATTTTTATATGCCATGATAACAACCTGTGATTGAGTATTTTGTGCGTAACCGGCCGCAGGAAATTTCTCTATTTCCTGTCGATAATTCATTTTTTAAAATCATTAAAAAGCGCTAAGCCAAATGTCTCTCCTGCATAAACGACAGGCAAAAAAAAACCTAAGCGCTCCACAGCGAAAATGCTGTGAAACGCTTAGGTTTTGCCTGTTAACCAGTAACAATCCTGCGTTGAAAACAGTGGCACCTTAACACCGTCGCGCCACGTTGAAAACCAGAACTGTTTTCTGGTTTAGAAAAGTGTGAGCAATTTAACGCTTATTATTTTGACTGAATCACCCGGGCAATATCAGACGAAGTCTGTAATGTCCGAATCTCCTGAAATAATCCCAGCGCTTCATCGTACTCTTTGCGTAAATAACTCAGCCACTGTTTAATTCGCGCGACGTGATACAAACCGGTGTCGCCCTGCTTTTCCAGTCGGCTGTATTTTTGCAGCAGCGTAACGACGTCTGCCCACGGCATTCGCGGCTCGTTATATTTCACCACCCGGCTGAGGTTCGGCACATTCAGGGCGCCGCGACCGATCATTACCGCATCGCAGCCGGTGGCCTTCAGACAGGCCTGCGCGCTCTCGTAATCCCAGATTTCACCGTTAGCGATGACCGGAATGGTGAGGCGCTTGCGGATCTCACCGATCGCCTGCCAGTTAATGCGCTCGGCCTTGTAGCCATCTTCTTTGGTGCGGCCATGCACCACCAGCTCGGTGGCCCCGGCCTGCTGCACCGCATCGGCGATTTCAAACTGCCGCGCGTCGCTGTCCCACCCCAGGCGCACCTTCACCGTCACCGGCAAATGCGAAGGCACGGCCTCACGCATGGCCTTCGCGCCGCGGTAAATCAGCTCAGGATCTTTCAGCAACGTCGCCCCGCCGCCGCTGCCGTTGACCAGCTTCGACGGACAGCCGCAGTTGAGGTCCACCCCGTAAGAGCCCAGCTCAACCGCGCGGGCGGCGTTTTCCGCCAGCCATTCGGGGTACTGACCGAGCAGCTGAATACGCACCAGCGTGCCGGAAGAGGTCCGGCTCTGGTTGTGCAGCTCGGGGCACAGGCGGAAGAAGGATTTTACCGGCAACAGCATATCGACCACGCGCAGAAACTCCGTCACGCAGAGATCGTAATCGTTCACCTCGGTCAGAAGCTCGCGCACGAGGGAGTCGAGCACGCCTTCCATTGGGGCCAGTAAAACACGCATAGCAGTACCTGTGAAAAAAGACGCGCTATAGTAGCCGCTCTCTATATCGCTGGGAAGCGCTTCTGTTCAGGGAGAAAGTCAGCCGGGGTTGCCCCGACAATGGCGCGAAACGCCGCCGCAAATGCCGCCTGCCCGGAAAACCCCAGCATCCAGGCCACCTGCTTAACCGGGTATCCGTTGGCGAGCAGGTCCAGCGAGGCACAAATCCTTGCTCGCTGACGCCAGGCCCGGAAGCTAAAGCCGGTATCTTTGATAAACGCGCGTGAGAATGTGCGTTCAGACATCGCGGCCCGTTCCGCCAGCCTGTCCATCGAAACGTCCCAGAGATTGCTGGCAATGATGTCACAGGCAACGCGATGTAACCGCTCATCCACGGGCATCGGTAATTCCGCCGAAATCTGCTGCGCCTCGCTGAGGATTTCGAGCAGCAAAACGGCCATGCTGCGCTGGCTTGCTGGCCGGTATTGCTCACTGAACAGCCCGGCAATCAGCTCTTTGAACAACGCTGTCGCCATAATCACGTGAACCTCTTCTTTCCGTTTAAAAGATCCGCATTGCGATATCAGCGTGGGGCTAAACCAGACCGCGCGGAGCTCCGTTGCGGATAACACGCTGTAGGTGTGTTCCTGAAAGGGAGGGATCCACAGCGCGCGCTGCGGCGGTATGACCCAACGCTTATTGCCGGTTTCGACCAGCATCACCCCTTTGATGGCAAACAAAAGCTGCCCCTGTGGATGCCGGTGAGGGGGATCCACTTCGCCGCGCGTATAGCGAATTGCCCCTCGGGACCATCCGATGGCATCGTCGTGAATTGGCGTTTTATCGATAACGGTTGGCATTTCACATTCCTCCCTTCCTCTTATGATGCTGCTTGTACACGTAACCGGAGAGAGACGCAATGCACATTCATTTTATCATTCATGAACATTTCGAAGCGCCAGGCGCATATGAAATCTGGGCGAAAAATCGCGGCTGTAGTATGAGCTACACCAGAGTTTATCAGGGCGATCCGTTACCCGAGGATCTGCTGAGCACAGACTTGCTTATCATCATGGGAGGCCCGCAGTCACCTGCCACCACGCTTGAGGAGTGCCCCTGGTTTGATGCGCAGGCGGAAAAGGCACTCATAGGCCGCGCAATTGAGGCAGGTAAAACGGTGATTGGCGTTTGTCTGGGCTCGCAGCTTATCGGTGAAGCGCTGGGCGCCGCGTTTTGCCATAGCCCGGAAAAAGAGATCGGCAAATTTCCCGTCAGGCTCACAGAGGCAGGCAAAGCGAACCCGCTGTTTGAGGATTTCGGCCACGAGCTGAACGTCGGTCACTGGCATAACGACATGCCAGGGTTGACGCCGCAGGCTAAAGTGCTGGCTTACAGCGAGGGCTGCCCCCGTCAGATCGTGCAATATGGCGAACGGGTTTACGGATTTCAGTGTCATATGGAACTGACGCCGGAGGTGGTTGAGCTGCTGATTGAACATTCGCAGAACGATCTCCGCCGCGCGGCTGAATTTCGTTTTGTCGAAACGGCGGAGAAACTACGCTCGCATGATTATCGCGAAATGAATCAGGTGCTGTTTTCTTTTCTCGATAAACTGACCGCCTCGCGCTGATGCATTCTCTGGCTCGTCACTTCGCCACCGCACGCCCTTTCCTCTAAACTTTAGCCTGCCCCTGTGCGGTGATACCAGACGTTCCATTCTGGAATGTCTGGTATGCTCAAATTTCATGATGTGATCCGTGGCACATTTTTGGGTTTAATTGTATGATGAATGCGTTTCAGCAAGGACTATCACCATGAGCAAATCATTGAACATTATCTGGCAATATCTGCGCGCATTCGTCCTGATTTACGCCTGCCTGTATGCCGGGATTTTCATCGCGTCGCTGCTGCCGATCGTCATTCCCGGCAGCATTATCGGTATGCTGATCCTCTTTGTTTTGCTGGCGCTGCAAATCCTGCCCGCAAAATGGGTCAATCCCGGCTGCTTCGTCCTTATTCGCTATATGGCGCTGCTTTTCGTGCCTATCGGCGTCGGGGTCATGCAGTATTTTGATTTGCTCAAGGCCCAGTTCGGCCCGATTGTGGTCTCCTGCGCGGTCAGTACGCTGGTGGTTTTCCTGGTTGTGAGCTGGAGTTCGCATCTGGTGCATGGCGAACGTAACGTGGTCGGGGAGAAAACAAAAAAATGATGGCCAATATCTGGTGGTCGCTGCCGTTAACCCTGGCGGTGTTCTTCGCCGCGCGCAAGCTTGCCGCACGTTTCAAAATGCCGTTGCTGAACCCGCTGCTGGTGGCAATGGTGGTGATTATTCCGTTCCTGCTGCTCACCGGCATTCCCTACGAACGCTACTTTGCCGGCAGCAAAATTTTAAACGACCTGCTGCAGCCTGCTGTTGTGGCGCTCGCCTTTCCTTTATATGAGCAGCTGCACCAGATTCGCGCCCGCTGGAAATCCATCATTACCATCTGTTTTGTGGGCAGCCTGGTGGCGATGATCACCGGCACGTCGGTAGCGCTGTTGATGGGGGCCTCCCCGCAGATCGCCGCCTCTATCCTGCCTAAATCGGTAACCACGCCTATCGCGATGGCGGTTGGGGGTAGCCTTGGCGGGATCCCTGCCATCAGCGCGATGTGCGTCATTTTCGTCGGTATTCTCGGGGCGGTGTTTGGTCACACCCTGCTGAACGGGATGCGTATTCACACTAAAGCTGCACGGGGACTGTCGATGGGAACAGCTTCCCACGCCCTGGGCACCGCCCGCTGTGCGGAGCTGGATTATCAGGAAGGGGCGTTTAGCTCCCTGGCGCTGGTGATCTGCGGGATTATCACCTCCCTGCTGGCCCCGTTCATTTTCCCGCTGATTCTGGCAGTGATGGGCTAAAATTTGCGATGCGTCGCGCAAATTTCATTTTGATTTCATAAGTTGCATACATAATGAGAAGTGGATCACATATAAAGCCCTGACGGCTCCGTAAACTACCGATCCATTAACCTTTATGAGGCATACGCCATGCACCCACGTTTTCAAGCTGCTTTCGCCCAGCTTGCAGAGAATTTGCAGTCAGCCCTGGCTCCCGTTCTGGCAGATGCACACTTCCCCGCCCTGCTGAACGCGGAGCAGGTCACGATGCTGAAACAGGCAACGGGACTGGACGAAGACGCGCTGGCTTTCGCACTGCTTCCCCTGGCTGCCGCCTGCGCGCGGGCCGATCTCTCCCACTTTAACGTCGGGGCCATTGCGCGCGGCGTCAGCGGAACCTGGTACTTCGGCGGCAATATGGAGTTCCTGGGCGCGACCATGCAGCAAACGGTTCACGCCGAGCAGAGCGCCATCAGCCACGCCTGGCTGCGGGGTGAAAAAGCCCTGAGCGCCATTACCGTTAACTACACCCCCTGCGGCCACTGCCGTCAGTTTATGAACGAGCTGAACAGCGGGCTGCAGCTGCGCATCAACCTGCCAGGCCGTGCGCCGCACACGCTGGGGGATTATCTACCTGATGCGTTTGGCCCAAAAGATCTGGAGATCAAAACGCTGCTGATGGACGAGCAGGACCACGGTTACGCCCTGTCCGGCGATGACCTGAGCCAGGCTGCCATTCGCGCGGCGAACAAAAGCCACACGCCGTACAGCAAGTCCCCGAGCGGCGTGGCGCTGCAGTGCCGCGATGGCCGGATCTTTAGCGGCAGCTACGCGGAAAACGCCGCGTTTAACCCAACCCTGCCTCCGCTGCAGGGCGCGCTTAACCTGCTGAGCCTGAACGGCTATGACTATCAGGACATTCAGCGCGCTATTCTGGCAGAAATTGCCGATGCGCCGCTGATTCAGTGGGATGCGACGGCCGCGACGCTTAAAGCGCTGGGCTGCACGACGATTGACCGCGTACTGCTTGCGTAATCCTTCCGGCGGGCAGAAATGCCCGCCAGTTTGCTGAAAAACCCCTCAGTTGAGTCGCTGTTTCTTGCGCTAACCAGGCGGGTAAAGTAGCCTGAGTTAAATTTCATCCACGAACGAGCCATCTCCATGTTAAAGCGCGTTTTTTACAGCCTGTCTGTCCTGGTCGGCATACTGCTGTTGATCGTGCTGGGTCTCGACCGCTGGATGAGCTGGAAAACCGCCCCCTACATCTTTGATGACCTGCAGGACCTGCCCTATCGTCAGGTTGGCGTGGTGCTCGGCACCGCCAAGTATTACCGCACCGGCGTGATTAACCAGTATTACCGTTACCGCATTCAGGGTGCGCTGAACGCCTACAACAGCGGCAAGGTGAACTACCTGCTGCTGAGCGGGGATAACGCCCTGCAAAGCTACAATGAACCGGTGACGATGCGTAAGGACCTGATTGCCGCGGGCGTGGACCCTGCCGATATCGTGCTCGACTACGCCGGATTCCGCACCCTGGACTCCATCGTGCGCACGCGTAAAGTCTTCGATACCAACGACTTCATCATCATTACCCAGCGCTTCCACTGCGAGCGCGCGCTGTTTATCGCGCTGCATATGGGCATTCAGGCGCAGTGTTATGCGGTGCCGTCGCCAAAAGATATGCTTAGCGTGCGCGTCCGCGAGTTCGGCGCGCGTTTTGGCGCCTTGGCCGATCTGTATATCTTCAAACGCGAACCGCGCTTTTTAGGCCCGCTGGTGCCGATTCCGGCGATGCACGAAGTGCCGGAAGACGCGCAGGGTTACCCGGCCGTCACGCCCGAACAGCTGCTGGATATGCAGAAAAAGGATAAATAACAGGACTGACTTTATACTTTCTTTACGCTGGGCCTGACGCTTTTTATCCCTCCTTTACGTCGGCTCTTTTAAGCTGAGTTCACTGCCGCTACGGCTTCATTGAAGAATGACTATGAACTCAATAATGAATGCGTTTTTCCTCAAAAGTCTCCGTCCGTATTTTAACTTTCCCGGTTTATCACTTCCTGGCGCACTCAATTCCGGTCTCTGGCTTGATGAAAAAATTGATGCCGTGCAGCACAACATTTCAGTGGAAGTGGCAGATTATCTGGAACGTTACCCGCAGACGAAACATGTAGACGTTTACCTGAACGATATCAACGGCACGATTCGCGGCAAGCGTCTGTCGGTGGAGAGCATGCTGAGCCTGGAAAAAGGCTGTTATTTTCCCCTTTCGGTCTACTCGATGGATCAGAAAGGAAAAATCGCCGCCCCGCATCACGATGAACCGGACCGACTCTGCGTTCCTGTCGCCGGCTCCCTGCGCGCCTGCCCGCAGGATCCGCAGCACAACGCGCAGATTCTGCTGACGATGAAAGACAGTGACGATACCCCCTGCCCGCTTGAGCCGCGCGTGATACTGCAGAACGTGCTGGCCCGCTTCCACCAGCACGGCCTCTTCCCGGTGATTGCCCCGGAAATCGAGTTTTACCTGACGGGACAGGGCGATCGGGATCCGCAAAATCAGGGCTGTTTTCACATGGATACTAAGGCGGCCCATGCGGCACTGTTTGACGAGCTGGATCAGCTGGCGCACCTTCAGCGCATCCCGCTGTCCGGGATCGTGGCGGAAGCCGAGTCGGGTCAGTACGAATTAAACCTGAAGCACAGCCATCGCGTCGTTGAGGTCTGCGATAACGTGCTGGCGCTTCGTCGCCTGACCCGATACGTTGCCGAAAAGCACGGCCTGCAGGCAAACTTTATGGCTAAACCTTTCAGCCAGCTGTCCGGCAGCGGCCTGCACTTCCATTTCAGCCTGAACAATCGTCACGGCGAAAACGTCTTTGCCTCCCCGGTGAACGCGCTTAACAGCATGATGCGTTTGTGCATCGCGGGGCAGCTGGCGCTGATGCCTGCATCTGTCGCCATCCTTGCGCCGGGCGTTAACGCGTTTCGTCGCCTGCGTAAAAACCTGACGGAGCCCGTATTTAACTCCTGGGGCTATAACACCCGCTCCGCCGCTTTACGTATTCCCTGCTCGGATGACCACAACCGTCGTATCGAGTACCGGCTGGCCGGGGCCGATGCCAATCCCTATCTGGTCGCCGCCACGATCCTGACCGGTATGCTGTACGGGCTGGAAAACACCGACGACGAGGATTTGCCCGAACCGCAGCACGATCAACCCGAACTACCGCTGTTTCAGCAGGAGGCGATTGAGACCTTTGCCCGCTGTCAGTACCTCACCGACAGCCTGGGCAACGCCTTTTCCGAACAGTGGGTCGCCTGCAAGCTCTCTGAACTCGACTGGTTTGAGCGCATTGTGACCCGAGAGGAGTCACAGCTGGCATAAGGCATAAAAAAGCCCGCTCGGTGAGCGGGCCGGATAACGCGAGGAGCAATTATTTCTTACGCGCGTACTTCAGTGAATCCAGCGCAACCGCGAAGATAATGATGGCGCCTTTGATGATGTACTGCCAGTACGGGTTCACGCCGATATAGGTCAAGCCGTAGTTGATGACGGTGAAGATGATCACACCGGTCACCACGCCCAGTACCGTACCCACGCCGCCGCTAAAGGAGACGCCGCCCACCACGCAGGCTGCAATCGCATCCAGCTCGTACATGAAGCCAAGGTTGTTGGTTGCAGAACCGATACGGCCCGCTTCCAGCATACCGCCGAAAGCGTAGAACACGCCGGACAGGGCATAAATGATGAGCAGGTTCAGGGCAACGTTCACGCCGGACACTTTCGCCGCTTCCGGGTTACCGCCGATTGCGAAGATGTTTTTACCAAAGCGCGTTTTGTTCCACAGGATCCAGACGAAGGCCACCGCAATCAGCGCATAGAAGGTGATATACGACAGGCGGAAGCTGCCCAGCGCGATGAACCCTTGCGTAAAGGTCGAGAAGCCGCTGTCAAAACCCGAGATTGGGGAAGCACCGACAAAGTCGTAGTACAGGGAGTTGATACCGTAAACGATGATCATCGTACCCAGCGTGGTGATAAACGGCGTCACGTTCAGGTAGGCGATGATAATACCGTTGATCAGACCAATCACCGCACCGATGGCGCAGACAATCAGGATCACCACGAAAATCGGCATGGTGGCCATTTCCGGGAAGACCTTGTTGGCGTTTTCCATCGACTGCAGCAGGGTTGCCGCGATAACCGCCGCCAGACCCACCTGACGACCGGCAGAAAGGTCCGTCCCCTGGGTTACGATCAGGCCCGCCACGCCCAGCGCAATGATAATACGCACGGAGGACTGGGTCAGAATGTTACTCAGGTTCAGCAGGCTTAAGAACGTAGGGTCCTGGAAAATGATGATAGCCAGCAGTACTAAAAGAACAACGTAAATACCGCCTTCTTTCAGGTAAGTGAGAAAACTTTTTTTATTTAACGCACTCATGAGGAGCCCCTGATCTTAAAGGTGCAAAGACGCAAGACGCAAAATTTCGTTTTGCGTTGTCGTTTTGGTGTCAACAATACCGGCAACGAGACCATTGCTCATAACCAGAATACGATCCGTGATCCCTAACAATTCCGGCATTTCGGAAGAAATAATAATGATCCCTTTATTCTTTTTCGCCAGCTCGGCAATCAGCTGATAAATTTCAAACTTCGCGCCGACGTCAATACCGCGGGTCGGTTCATCCAGCATCAGAATTTCTGGCTGGGTTAATAACCAGCGGCCAATAATGACTTTCTGCTGGTTACCGCCTGACAGCGAACCAATTTGGGTGCGGTGTCCTGGCGTTTTCACGCGCATGGAGTCAATAACCCATTGGGTATCGCTCTTCATGCGGGAGTTATCCAGCAGCCCGACTTTGTTTTTGTAATTGCGAATGTTTGAAATTAACGAGTTAAAGTTAATATCCAGATAGGCATAAATACCGGTCGAACGACGCTCTTCCGTCACCAGCGCAAAACCATTATTAATGGCTTCGTTGGCGTTGTGGTTGTTAATTTTCTTACCGTGCAGCGTAATAGTGCCTTCGGCTTTCTCACGGATACCGAACAGGGTTTCCACAATGTCGGTACGCTTAGCTCCCACCAGACCGGCAATCCCCAGGATTTCACCCTTATGCAGGTCGAAGGAGACATCGCGAATAGACGGCTGGCGTAACGAGGTCAGATTACGCACTTCCAGGATCACTTCGCCCGGCTTGTTTTCTTTGTCCGGGAAGCGCTGGTTCAGGGAACGTCCGACCATCATGGCGATGATCTTGTCCATGTCCAGCCCTTCCAGCGGCTGCGTGGCAATCCACTGACCGTCGCGCAGAATGGTAATCTCATCGCACAGCTGGAAGATCTCTTCCATTTTGTGGGAGATATACACAATGCCGCAGCCGCGATCTTTTAGCTTACGAATAATGGTAAAAAGGTGATTAACCTCTTTTTCCGTTAATGACGATGTCGGTTCGTCCATAATGACGATTTTCGCATCATAGGAGAACGCTTTGGCGATTTCGATCATCTGCATCTGGGAGACGGATAATGTTCCCACGCGGGCGCGCGGATCGATATCAATATCCAGCTCATCAAAAATCGCTTTGGTGTCGCGATACATTTTGTCCTGATCGACAAAGACACCCTTGGTTGGATAACGTCCCAACCACATGTTATCCATGACTGAACGCTGCAGCACCAGGTTTAATTCCTGGTGAACCATCGAGATACCGTTTTCCAGTGCTTCTTTCGCTGAATGGAAATCGATCTCTTTCCCCTGAAAAAGAATGCTGCCAGAATCTTTTTGATAGATCCCAAAAAGACATTTTAATAATGTTGATTTACCCGCACCGTTCTCCCCCATCAGGGCATGAATAGAGTGAGGACGAACTTTTAAATTAACATTATCGAGTGCCTTAACGCCGGGAAATGACTTGTTGATACCGCTCATTTCCAACAGGTATTCACCGGATGACTGAGTATTTGTGCTGACCATAATTATACCTTGTTGGCCTCGCATATCGCGTTATAAAAGGGCGCAACGAATTGCGCCCAGTGGAGACAGTACCGCTAACTTATTTACCGATAAACTCAGCCAGGTTGGACTGGTCTACGCCCACGTAAGGTACGCGAACGATTTTGTTTTCAATTTTCCAGCTGGTGCCATCTGCCGCGCCTTTGCCATCGGCCAGGTTTTTCGCCAGATCGAAGGTCGCTTTCGCCTGGTTGTTGGCATCGTTCAGCACGGTACCGGCCATCGCACCGGATTTAACCAGCGCCAGCGCTTCAGGCAGTGCATCTACGCCGAACACAGGAATGGAGGATTTGTTGTGTGCTTTCAGCGCTTCTACCGCACCCATTGCCATCGCATCGTTGTTCGCGATAACCACTTCGATTTTGTTCGCGTTAGGGCCGGACAGCCACGCGTCCATCTTATCTTTCGCCTGAGCGGTATCCCACATCGCGGTATCTAACGCCAGCTGCTGGGTTTTCAGACCCTTGTCGTTCAGCTCTTTGATAACGTAAGTGGTACGGGCTTCAGCATCCGGGTGGCCGGGTTCGCCTTTCAGCAGCACGAACTGAATCTGACCGTCTTTGTTAAGGTCCCAGTTCGGATTCGCCGCCCAGTGTTTGGCGATCAGATCGCCCTGAATAATACCGGACTCTTTGGAGTCGGTACCGACGTAATACGCTTTGTCGTAGCTATCCAGCGCTTTACGGGAAGGTTCTTTGTTGAAGAAGACGATTGGCACGTTCTGGCCGCGCGCTTTTTCAATAACCGTGCCTGCTGCAGCCGGGTCAACCAGGTTGATGGCCAGGGCTTTCACGCCTTTTGCCAGCAGAACGTCGATCTGGTCGTTCTGTTTGGACTGGTCGTTCTGGGAGTCGTTCATCAGCAGTTGAACATCTGGCGCTGCTTTCGCATCTTTCTCAATCGCTTTACGTACAACAGACATGAAGTTGTCGTCGTATTTATAGATGGTCACACCAATACGGGTATCCGCAGCGTGCGCTGCTGCACCAAAAAGCATGCTTGCCATTACGGCAGACAGGGTCAACACCTTCTTATTCATGGTATCTCCGGTTTTTTATGCAGGGTAGTTCTTGTGAATAACGATCGGCGGGCAGGTGTTAATAAAACGTTACTGACAGCCGAAGTTCACTTATAAAATTTCTATCTTCCGTGTTCGGTAACGCTCCAGAAATGCGTTTTATTCGTTGTTTGCGGCACATTGGCTATAGTGAAAGTGAATAATCACCGTTACATAGCGTTTCAGCCCCTAAAACGCTGACATCATAGTCAGCGCCTTGTTAAGATACTGTGAATTTACTCACAGATTGAAAACGGTTACATCACCTGATGTAATCAGTTAGTGATCGGAACCACAATTTGCCGGGCCGCGACGGAGTGCCGACGCACTAAAGTCGGCATGAAACAGTGTGTTGCGCCCGGATCCAGCAGCCCTGCCGCCCCCTGTAACGCCAGCTCAGTCGCCAGTTTCGCCATAGAAGCAATGGGGTAACGCACCGTTGTCAGCTGCGGGTCGGTGTAACGGGCAATCGGAATATCATCAAAACCAATGAGTGATAAATGCTGTGGCACCGCAATGCCGTTATCTTTCAGAGCCGCCAGGGCGCCTGCCGCCATGCTGTCGTTATAGGCAAACACCGCAGTAAGCTGCAGGTTGCGGCCCAGCAGCTCCACCATTGCCGCCTCGCCGCCCTGCATGTCCGGCGTACCGGTGCCCGTCCAGCTTTCTGACGGCGTAATGCCGTGCTCTTTCAGGGCGTTTTGCCACCCCTCGCGCCGCAGGTCGTCATCTTCAATATGATGGCTGGAGGCCAGATAACCGATCCGCTGATGCCCGTTGTTGATGAGCATTTTCGTCGCCATCATGGCGCCGCTGACGTTATCCAGCCCGACGCAGCGGTGGGCATAGCCGGGGACGATGCGGTTGATCAGCACCATGCCCGGGATCTGATCCATAAAGCCGGTTAGCTCTTCATCGCTCAAAGCTTTTGAGTGGACAATCAAGGCGTTACAGCGCTGGCGGATCAGCACTTCAATGGCATGTCGCTCCTTTTCCGCCTCATGATAGCTATTGCCGATCAGGACATATTTCTGATGCTGCTGGGCGACCACGTCGACCGCTTTGACCAGCGCGCCGAAAAAGGCATCCGATACATCCATTACCACCACGCCGATGGTGTCGCTGACCTGCGTCGCAAGCGCTTGGGCATTGGCATTTGGCCGGTACCCGAGCTGGGTCACGGCTTTCATTACGGTTTCACGGGTTTCAGGGCTGACCAGCGCGCTATTGTTCAGCACGCGTGAGACGGTAGCCACAGAAACGCCCGCCTGACGGGCGACGTCACGAATGGTGATCATATTCACCATCCTTCAAAGGATTGCAGCAACTCACAGACACCCCCTGTGTTTAGCAAGGTGGCTATTTTGGCAGCGAGAGAAAGGGGACTACGTGAAGAAGCTCACACTCATGAAAACGCTTACATCCGTTTTGTTAATGATTGTGATCCAGATCGTTATCTGGATGTGTTCCTCAATGATACCCCTGAAGCATGTGCGGTTAACTTACGCCACACCCACTCCAGCGGTCCCTGGCGGAAAAAACGTAGCCAGAGAACAGAAAACGCCAGGTTAATCACCCAGACCGGAATAACAAACGCCAGCAGCGTGAGGCGGTCGAATTTCATAAACAGGCCAAATCGATAGAAAAGCGTGGTGCAGAGAAGCGTTTGCAGGAGGTAATTGCTCAACGCCATGCGGCCTACGCAGGCGATAGCGCTGACGATCCACAGGCGGGAAAGCGTTGGCCAGAAGCCATAGATCAGCGCCGCGTAGCCGATGGTCTGGAACGGCGCGCTCAGTTCGCGCGGCACCTGGAGCAGGAACGCGCACCAGCGGTAATCCCAGTGGATGTGCCACTGCGTGATTATCGCCGGGAGGTTAATCAGCACGCCGATCAGCACCAGCCCGATACCCGTTCGCCGATAGTGACGCAGGCTGAACTCCCCTTTCAGCCAGCCGGTGCGCATCAGTGACGCGCCCATCAGCATCATCCCCGCCAGCTGCCAGCCGTATTGCGCGCCCAGCGCAAGGAGGTTATCCCCCAGCATATCCGCGCGGTTGCTTATCGCTTCCGTACCGCCCTTCAGCTTCCAGTACTGTTCGTACTGCAGGTTAGCGGCATCCGGGATCCAGGAACGGTTCGTCGCCTCGCCGGAGATCGTCCCCAGCAGCAGCAGGACCCCAAGCCCCATGACATAGAGCATCACGCCGGTGTTAAACAGGCTTTTTACGCTGTGCGCATCGCGAATCAGACGCCAGCAGATGAGCCCGACTAACCCATACGCGAGAAGAATATCGCCGTCCCAGAAGAACAGGCCGTGGATAAAGCCGAGGAGAACCAGCAGCGTCAGGCGCGACTGGATCCAGCGCGTACCGCGTTTGAGGAGGAGTTGCAGACCTGCACCAAACAGGAGGGCAAACAGCGTGAGGAATTTAACCTGTGCGAAGAGATCGAGGACAGCCCAGGTCCAGGCATCGCTGCGCGTGATGTCGCCATACCAGGCAGGATTGAGATAAGCCGCCTTCGGCAGGCCGAAGGCGCTGATATTGAGCAGCAGGATACCGAGAATGGCGACGCCGCGAACAAAATCGAGCGTGACGTTTCGCTCCATGGTTCCTGCCCTGTAAGACTTAGTTGTGGTGACGTACGGCGCGCAGGAACTCCTGGCGGGTATTCTGGCTAGATTTAAACAGGCCGCCCAGCGACGTCGTGGTCGTTGCACTGGTCGCATCACGCACGCCGCGCGCCTTCACGCAGTAGTGAACCGCATCGATAGAAACGGCCACGTTATTGGTGCCCAGCAGCGTTTGCAGCGCGGTCAGGATCTGCTGCGTCAGACGCTCCTGCACCTGCGGACGCTGGGCAAAGAACTGCACGATGCGGTTGATCTTCGACAGGCCAATCACCGTATCTTTTGGGATATACGCCACGGTCGCTTTACCGTCGA
This sequence comes from Enterobacter sp. CGMCC 5087, assembly GCF_003144775.1. Classification (NCBI taxonomy): domain Bacteria; kingdom Pseudomonadati; phylum Pseudomonadota; class Gammaproteobacteria; order Enterobacterales; family Enterobacteriaceae; genus Enterobacter; species Enterobacter sp. CGMCC 5087. The sequence goes on from NZ_QFXN01000127.1 coordinate 17,484, forward strand.
TGGTCACGAAGTGATGTTCGCAGGTGCTGGTCAGCGTGATATCGCGTACCGTCACCATCTCGTCCACTTTCATCTTGTTTTCAATGACGGTGATTTTCGGGAAGTTGGCGTAATCCAGCCCGGAGAAAATTTCGTCGACGTACATTTTCGCGATGCGGTGCGGCGTCTCCATCAGACTGTCGTCACTCAGATCGAGATTCAGCAGCTCCATGATCTCGGTCATATGACCGGCAATCAGACGCTTGCGGGTTTCATTGTCCAAATCCTGTACGGGCGGACGCAGTGGCGTTTCAAGACCGCGCGCAACCAGGGCTTCGTGGACCAGGGCAGCTTCTTTACTGAGTGATGACATTTTGTTCTCCTGCAGGTGTGGCGTCTTTTGCCCTCGTTGTGGCAAAAGTATGCGCTCATTGTGCGTGAGGCGGCGCACATAATCCAGTATTCACGACGATAATTATTGCAATTGCTGTTGCCTTTCAGCGTGACGATTCCAGACCAGCGCTCCGCCGACGAACAGCGCAACGCCCGCCAGACCCAGCGCGGGCTCCAGCCGGTGGGTAAGCCAGGTTGATAACGCCGAGGTCATCGGGCCAATCAATTGACCAATCGCATACCCGGTGGTGAGCAGGCCTGCCATATAACGCGTATGGTTTGGCGCCAGCTCGCGGCCGTATAAAAGAGAGAGCTGCACGGCACACAGAAAACCGCCGCCCACCAGCAGCCCGCCCGTCAGCAAACCGCCAATCCCCGGCAGCAGCCAGGCCGCCAGCACGCCAGCCCCCTGTAACCACAGTACGATAGCCAGCCTGCGGTTCGCCGTTGAGGTGTGGCGTAAAAGAATACTGAGCGCAATGCCCGCCACGGCGGCGATACCAAAAATCGGCCAGACAAACTGGGCAAACAGGCTGCCGGGAAAACGCACCGCCGCCATTTGTGACAGGAATGTCGCCGGGAGGATATAGCCAAACCCGGCCAGGCTGTAGCTCCAGACCAGGCGCTTTAAATCCGCCGTCAGCACCAGCGGCTCCGGCGCGGTGCCGGGGCGATGGAGCTGCCCGGATCGCGGCAGGTAGCGCGCCACCAGCGCAATCAGCACCAGCGCCAGCACGCCGTAGATTTGCCATGCCGCCCCGGCCGAAAGGGATTTCGCCTGGATATAGACGGCGAGAAGCCCGCTCAGGGCAATGCCCGCTCCCGGTCCGGCAAACACGGCGGCGCTCAGGCCCGGTTTACCCAGCTGCCCCAGCCGCTCGTTGGTCCAGGCGGCAATGAGTACCATCGACCAGCCGCTCATGCAGCCAATCACGAAGCGCAGCAGGCCGTGCACAACGGCGTTATCCGCCGCCGCGGAGAGCAGCGTCAGCGCAACCGCGCCGGTGATGCCAAGCCAGAGGCGCGTTTCCACAAAGCGGTGCGCGCGCATTGCATCCCATGCGCCCACCAGATAGCCCAGATAGTTCATCGCCGCCACCAGACCCGCGCTGGTCAGCGTAAGCTGTCCGGCAGCAATCATGAGCGGTACCTGAGGCGTAAAGGCAAAGCGCCCTATCCCCATCGCCACCACCAGAACGACAAACCCACTGAGCGCAATACGCAGCGCCATGACCGCTCCAATTGTTAAAGAAAAGTAAATTTATGATGCAGCATCTCGCCGTCTGGCGAAAGTGAAAGTTACTCACAGGTCAATGAAAAGGCTGTATTATAGTTTTTATGAATACGCATTCTCATTAAGGAGCCCTGCATGGAACTGCTCGAAGAGCACCGTTGTTTTGAAGGTCGACAGCAGCGCTGGCGGCATGACTCCACCGTCCTGAACTGTGCGATGACGTTCAGCATTTTCCTGCCGCCGACGGAAAATCCGCCGGTTCTGTTCTGGCTTTCAGGCCTGACCTGCAACGACGAAAACTTCACCACCAAAGCGGGCGCGCAGCGTGTTGCCGCCGAGCTGGGTATTGCGCTGGTGATGCCTGATACCAGCCCGCGTGGCGATGTTGTAGCCGACGATGCAGGATACGACCTGGGTAAAGGCGCCGGGTTTTATCTCAATGCGACCGAGCAGCCCTGGGCGCACCATTACCGCATGTATGACTACATTCGCGACGAGCTGCCCGCGCTGATTCAGTCCGGGTTTGCGGTAAGCGACCGCTGCGCCATCAGCGGACATTCTATGGGGGGTCACGGGGCGCTGATCATGGCGCTAAAAAATCCGGGAAAATACGTCAGCGTGTCGGCATTTTCGCCAATTGTTAACCCAACGCAGGTGCCGTGGGGGCAGAAAGCCTTCACGAACTATCTGGGTGAAGATGAAGCAAAATGGCAGGAATGGGACAGCTGTGCGCTGATGCTGGCCAGCAGCTCGGCAAATGCGCTCCCGATGCTTATCGATCAGGGCGATGCGGATCAGTTCCTCGCCGGGCAGCTACAGCCTGCGGTGCTGGCAGAAGCGGCACGCCAGAAGGACTGGCCGCTGACGCTGCGCATCCAGCCGGGGTATGACCACAGCTATTACTTCATCGCGTCCTTTATTGAGGATCATCTCCGCTTCCATGCGGAGCATTTGTTTCGGTAAGTGCGAGTGCGCGCGCTATGATGCCCTCACCCTGACCCTCTCCCACAGGGAGAGGGAACAAACACTAAAAACGGCAACTTACGTTGCCGTTTTGCTTTTACCCTGGCCGCATCAGAACTTGTAATCCACACCGACAAAGTAGCGACGGCCATCTTCCGTATAGCTGTAATCGTCACGGCTCAGATCTTTATCCAGCAGGTTCTGCACGCCCGCACGCAGCTTCACGCTTTTCGTCGCCTGCCACGCGGCGCCGGTATTCCAGATGACATAGCCACCCGGCGTTGGTGCACTGCTGGTCAGCGCGCGTTTCTCACCGGTGTAGTTGCCCTGAACGTAGAACGACCAGTCCTGCGTTGCCTTCCAGTCAACGGTACCGTTGGCGGTGTGGAACGGCAGATCCGACAACGGCTTGTTGCCGCCGTTGCTGATATCACGACCGTCGTTATAGGTGTAGTTAAGGGTCAGTTTCCAGTCGTCCGCCAGCGGGAATTTCAGCTCGGTTTCCACCCCGCGGATGCGTGCCTTGTTTACGTTGTAGTAGCGGAAAATTGGTTCGCCGTCCGCATTCAGTCCAACGTAGTTAGGGTAGCCCTGGGCCTGTTTTGCATTGGCCGTACGGCTGATGCTGATGCGGTCATCCACGTTATTCTGGAAGGTGGTGACGCTGGCCTGCACGCCCTCTAACCAGCCTTCTTCCCCGCTGTAGTACAGACCGAATTCGAAGCTCTCGCTGGTTTCAGGTTTCAGATCCGGGTTACCGACAATCTCACAGGCACCGCGACACGAGCCGGTGACCCAGTCCGGGCTAAGCTGCAGCAGCGACGGCGCTTTAAACGCGGTGGCCCAGCCCCCTTTCACCGTTACGGTATCGGTCGCGTTATAGACCAGATAGGCACGCGGGCTCCAGTGATCGCCGTAGGTATCATGGTCGTCCATACGGATGCCGGTGGTCAGCGCCAGAGGTTCAAAGATACGCCACTCATCTTCAAGGAACAGGGCATACTGGCTTGTCGAGGTACTGCTGCTGGAACCGCCCGTCAGGTTGACCGGATCTTTCAGCTTATCATGACGCCATTCCCCGCCGAAGGTCAGCAGCTGGTTGATTTCACCCAGCGGCAGCACGTATTTTCCGTCCACCGCGTTGCTTTCGGAGGTGATCGGATTGCTGTTGCCGGGGTTTTTGTTATCCACCTTTTCGCCGTAAACCTTCAGCTCGCTGTTGCCGACGCCCCAACGGCCGTTGTGGCTGAGAGAGTAGTTCTGACGCTCAAGGCGGTTTTTATCGAGGGAATCCGAGTCGCGATCCTGACGGTCGAAACCGTAGCCCGCCGTAAAGTCGTGATTTTCAGACGGCGTCCAGGCGAACTCCACATTCGCATCGCGGCTGGTGAAGCCTTCAATGCGCGGCGTTTCACCGCTCGCCGTGGTGGAGGATTTCTGCTGACCGTCTTTCTCACGCTTCGCGAGGCTACCGTAGGCTTTCAGCCCCAGCAGGCCGTCCACCAGCGGACCGCTGGTATAGAACTGACCATTGTAAGTGTCTCCACGGTCGCGGTGCTCCTGAATCGTGGAATCGGCGCTCAGGGTACCCGTCCATTTCTGGCCGATTTTTTTGGTGATAATGTTCACCACGCCGCCCAGCGCATCGGAACCGTACAGAGAAGACATCGGTCCGCGCACCACTTCGATGCGTTCGATGGCGTCAACCGGCACCCAGTTGAGGTCGAAATCATTATGGCGGAATACCGCGTTACGCGAGTTAACGCGCTTGCCGTCGATCAGGATCAGCGTATAGCTGCTGTCCAGTCCACGAATACTTACCCCTTTACGGTTGTCCCCTTCGCTCGTGAGCTGAACACCCGGCACCTCCCGTAACACATCTTTCAGATTCTGAACGGGTTTGCGCTGCAAATCTTCCTGGGTAATCACGCTGATGCTTGCCGGTGCGTCTTTCAGGTTTTGCTCGGTCGCGGAGGCCGTTACAACCATTGTGTCGCCGGATTCCGCTGCGATAACAGGCAGGGCCAGGGACATTGCGGACGCACAAAGTCCTCCCCTGACGAAGGGATTCAACCTAAACATTCCATATCTCCATGAGGTAAATACAACTAAATCAAATCATCATTGCTCACAGCGTCTTCCCTGCCGCCCACGTCTGCGGTGGGTCGGTGACACGCTTATTTTTGATAACGATAAAGCAAACGATAATTATTATCAATTGAATTGTTAAGAAATGTATCTTTGTTTCAGGATGCGGGCATAAAAAAACCCGCTCGAATGAGCGGGTTAAAAGAGAGGAAGTGCGATTATTGTTTAAATCGTTCCGGGAATTCCATTTCACTGTAGCGAACGAATTTTGTTCCTTTCGTCAGCTTGTAGCCAAACCAGATAACGAGGAACAGCGGAATACCAATGTAGGTCGCCGTCACGGCGCCCCAGTCAATGGTGTCCGCCAGGAACGCTTCATAGTTCTGTCCCAGCGTAATGATCAGGCACAGAATGAAGGCGAAAATAGGACCCAGTGGGAAGAAGCCGGAGCGATACGGCAGCGAGTTAACATCGTGACCCTGCTTGACGAAGCCGCGGCGGAAACGGTAGTGGCTAATAGCAATCCCCAGCCAGGCAATAAAGCCCGTCATCCCGGACGTGTTAAGCAGCCACAGGTACACCGTCTGGTTGCCAAACATGGAGGTCAGGAAGCACAGACCGGCAATCACCGTTGTGGCGTAGAGCGCGTTACGCGGTACGCCACCGCGGGACAGCTTCGCGAAGATACGCGGTGCTTTACCGTCGCATGCCAGCGTGTAGAGCATACGGGTGGACGCGTACATCCCGGAGTTACCGGCTGAAAGCACTGCGGTCAGGATAACGGCGTTCATCACCGCCGCGGCTGAAAGCAGACCGGCGTGCTGGAAGACCAGCGTGAACGGGCTGACGCTAATGTCTTTTACGTCATTACGCAGCAGGCTTGGATCGGTGTACGGGATGATCAAGCTGATAATCAGGATCGCGAACACATAGAACAGCAGGATACGCCAGAACACCTGACGGACCGCACGCGGAATATTTTTCTCTGGGTTCTCTGACTCACCGGCGGCGATACCAATCAGCTCGGTCCCCTGGAAGGAGAAGCCGACAATCATCGCCACGCCAATCATCGCCGAAAGGCCACCGGCAAACGGCGCATCGCCTATCGCCCAGTTACTCCAGCCCGCAGGTTCTGCGCCTTTGAAAATACCAACGATCATCGCCACACCGACGACGATAAAGATGATGACGGTTGCCACTTTGATCAAAGAGAACCAGTATTCCGCCTCGCCGAAACCGCGCACGGAGATGTAGTTCAGCAGGAAGATGACGGCCAGGAACAGGGCGCTCCAGATCCAGCCCGGCGTATCCGGGAACCACCAGTTCATCACCAGCTGTGCGGCGACAAGGTCAACGGCGATGGTGACCGCCCAGTTGTACCAGTAGTTCCAGCCCAGCGCGAAGCCGAAGCCTTCTTCAACGTATTTTTGACCGTAGGTCGAGAACGAACCGGATACCGGCATGTACGCGGCCAGTTCGCCGAGACTGGTCATCAGGAAGTACACCATCAGGCCAATCAGTATATAAGAGAAGAGTGCCCCACCCGGGCCGGCTGCCGAAATCGTTGCGCCAGAGGCAACGAAAAGACCTGTACCGATTGAGCCGCCAATGGCGATCATCGTCAGGTGACGCGCCTTGAGTTCACGACGTAGCGTGGGCGCTTCTGTGGTTTTAATTTCTGAAACCATATGAAAATGCTGTCCATTTAATAAATGAGGCGCGATTGTAGCAGACGATCCGCGTTCCTTCCGGCAGAAATACTCAGTTATAAGAGAGCTTCATGACTCGGCCAGGATTATAAGTAAAGCATAAAAATGTGGGGTGACAGGCGCGCGTAGCCCCGGTAAGCGAAGCGCCACCGGGGAAGGTTAAATGGCGCAGTAGCGCAGAAAACGCTGCAGAGAGCTGGAAAGGTGTTTCTGACGATGATGGATGCACCATAGCGTGCGCACCAGCTTCGGCAACGGAACCGGGATTTCAACCAGCGATCCCGTCTCAAGCTGTTCGGCAATGACGCGCCGGGAAAGACAGCTGATCCCCAGGCCATGACGCACCGCGTGCTTAATGGCCTCAGAGTTCCCCAGCTCCATCCCCAGCTGGAAATGCGGCAGATGGGAAAGCAGCAGATAATCGACAATTTCACGCGTGCCGGAGCCCTGCTCGCGCAGGATCCACTGCGCCTGCGCCAGGCGCTCCAGCGTCACCTCGCCCTGCAATAACGACGAGGCCGGGGACGCAAACACCACAAGTTCATCTTCCAGCCAGGGCTCGGCAATGATATCGACGTTATGGCAGGGCCCTTCGATGAGGCCGATATCCACCCGGAAATCGATCACCGCGTTGATAACGTCCTGGCTGTTACCCACGCTCATCTCCAGCGGCAGGGTCGGGAAATCCCGGCGGTAGCGGGCAATCACTTCCGGCAGGATGTAGTTCCCAATGGTGCTGCTGGCATAGACGCGGATCGCGCCGTTGTCCTCGCGGAACAGCTGTTCGATTTCGATAGCCTGCTCCAGCAGCGCCAGCGCCCGTGGATAAAGAAGACGACCGTGCTCGTTGACCACAAGCCGCTTCCCTACCCTGTCGAACAGCTGCACGCCCAGCTGCCCTTCAAGATCGGTCAGCGCCGCGCTGACCGCAGACTGCGAGAGCGCCAGCATTTGTGACGCCTGGGTTGTCGAGCCGCTTTTCAGCACCTCGGCAAACACTTCCAGCTGACGCAATGTAATGTGCATGGTTGCTTACCACTTATATAGATTGATTATAAGTATATAATCAATTTTATTTTTAAGCCAGCGCGCCGTAACCTTTAGCTAGACAAAGGAGAAGGTTATGTCAGAAATCACCTTACAACATCATCGTACAGTGTGGCACTTCGTGCCGGGCCTCGCGCTTAGCGCAGCAGTGACAGCCGTAGCATTATGGGGCGGCAGCATCCCGGCTATCGCAGGCGCAGGTTTTAGCGCGTTGACGCTGGCTATTTTGCTGGGCATGGTCGTGGGAAATACCGTTTACCCACACATCTGGAAATCCTGCGACGGCGGCGTGTTCTTTGCCAAACAGCACCTGCTGCGTCTCGGGATCATCCTTTACGGCTTCCGTCTCACCTTTTCGCAGATTGCGGACGTGGGCGTGAGCGGAATCGCTATCGACGTCCTGACGCTGACCAGCACTTTTTTGCTGGCCTGCTTTATCGGCCAGAAAGTCTTTGGCCTGGATAAGCAAACCAGCTGGCTGATCGGTGCCGGGAGCAGTATCTGCGGGGCCGCGGCGGTGCTGGCAACAGAGCCCGTGGTTAAAGCCGAAGCCAGCAAGGTAACCGTGGCGGTGGCGACGGTGGTGATCTTCGGTACGCTGGCGATCTTCCTCTACCCGGCCATGTATCCGCTGGTTGCCCACTGGTTTAGCCCGGAAACCTACGGCATCTATATCGGTTCGACCATGCACGAAGTGGCTCAGGTGGTGGCGGCAGGACATGCCATTAACCCTGAAGCCGAAAACGCGGCGGTGATTGCCAAAATGCTGCGCGTGATGATGCTGGCGCCGTTCCTGATTTTCCTTGCTGCGCGGGTTAAACAGCTTGCACCGGCGGACAGTAATCAGAAAAGTAAAATCACCATTCCATGGTTTGCGATCCTGTTTATCGTGGTCGCTATCTTTAACTCCTTCCACCTGATGCCGAAAGCGGTGGTGGATATGCTGGTGACGCTGGATACCGTGCTGCTGGCGATGGCCATGGCGGCGCTGGGGGTCACCACACACGTCAGCGCGCTGAAAAAAGCCGGTGCCAAACCGCTGCTGATGGCGCTGGTGCTCTTCATCTGGCTGATTGTCGGGGGCGGTGCGATTAACCTCGCGGTCCATAGCCTGATGGCATAAACCATCTCGTCCTTCTCTTGCTAACCCGCTATCATAAGCGTTTCGGGTTAGCAGGAGTTTTTTTATGAAATATGTTGGAGCGCACGTCAGCGCTGCAGGTGGTCTTGCGAATGCCGCCATTCGCGCCGCCGAAATCGAGGCGACCGCTTTCGCCCTGTTCACCAAAAACCAGCGCCAGTGGCGCGCCGCGCCGCTCACCGCTGACGTGATTGATGATTTCAAAGCCGCCTGTGAGAAGTATCACTACGGGCCAGGCCAGATCCTTCCCCACGACAGCTACCTGATCAACCTCGGTCACCCGGTTGAAGAGGCGCTGGAAAAATCCCGCGAGGCGTTTCTTGATGAAGTACAGCGCTGCGAACAGCTGGGGCTGACGCTGCTGAACTTCCATCCGGGCAGCCATCTGATGCAAATCGATGAAGATGCCTGCCTGGCGCGCATTGCCGAATCCATCAACATCACGCTGGACAAGACCAAAGGCGTCACCGCGGTAATTGAGAATACCGCCGGTCAGGGCAGCAACCTCGGCTTTAGGTTTGAACATCTGGCGGCGATCATCGACGGCGTGGAGGATAAATCCCGCGTTGGCGTATGCATTGATACCTGCCACGCGTTTGCCGCCGGATATGACCTGCGCACCACCGAGGCAACGAAAAACACGTTCGATGAGTTCGAGCGCATCGTGGGCTTTAAGTACCTGCGCGGAATGCACCTGAACGATGCGAAAAGCGCCTTTGGCAGCCGCGTTGACCGCCACCACAGCCTGGGCGAAGGCAACATCGGCCACGATGCGTTTCGGTTTATTATGCAGGACGCCCGCTTCGACGGTATTCCGATGGTGCTGGAAACCATTAATCCGGACATCTGGGCAGAAGAGATAGCCTGGCTGAAGGCACAGCAAACCGCTGAACAGGCGGCATAAAAAAAGCCGGGTGCATAATGCAACCCGGCTTTTTTTGTAGGTCGGGTAAGGCGAAGCCGCCACCCGACACCTTGTTTACGCTGCTTTCGCCACAACTTCCGCTTCAGGACGTTTCAGCACTGCGTATGTCAGACCCGCCACCAGCGTACCGGCAACGATGGCCAGCAGGTAGCCCAGTACCGGCGTGATGGCGCCAGGGATCAGCAGGACAAACAGACCGCCGTGTGGTGCCATCAGCTTCGCGCCAATCGCCATGGAGATCGCACCCGTCACTGCACCACCCGCGATACAGCACGGCAGTACACGCATTGGGTCACGAGCCGCGAACGGAATCGCCCCTTCGGTAATGAAGCACAAGCCCAGAACCAGCGCCGCTTTGCCGCCTTCCTGCTGCGCTTTATCGAACTTACGACGGGCAATAATCGTCGCCAGACCGAGCGCCAGAGGAGGCACCATACCTGCCGCCATGATCGCTGCCATCGGTGCGTAGGTCTGGGTACTTAGCAGGCCAACACCAAAGGCGTACGCCGCTTTGTTCACCGGACCACCCATGTCGGTACACATCATGCCGCCGAGAATTGCGCCCAGCAGAACCGCGTTCGCGGTGCCCATGGTTTGCAGCCAGTGGGTCAGACCCGCCAGGATGCCCGCAACCGGCTTACCAATCAGGTAAATCATCGCCAGACCGACCACCAGGCTGGAAATCAGCGGGATGATCAGGATCGGTTTCAGCGCTTCCATACTCTGCGGCAGCTTGAGCTTCGAGCTAATGAGCTTCGCGACGTAACCGGCCAGGAAGCCCGCGATGATACCGCCGATAAAGCCAGAACCGGTGCTCACGGCCAGCATACCGCCGATAAGGCCCGGCGTCAGGCCAGGACGGTCAGCAATGGAGAAGGCAATAAAGCCTGCCAGGACGGGTACCATCAGCGCGAACGCGGAACCGCCGCCAATCTGCATTAACGCCGCGGCCAGCGTGCCTTGCTCTTTAAACGCGGTAATACCAAATGCGAACGAAAGGGCAATACACAGACCGCCCGCAACCACCATCGGCAGCATGTAAGACACACCGGTCAACAGATGGCGATATGCGCCTGCAGACTCTTTCTTACCTTCCGTCGCGGTTTGACGCGCGCCGGTTGCCTGATACGGCTTCGCTTCCACCAGCGCTTTATCAAACTCCTGCGCGGTCTTTTTCAGCGCCAGGCCGGTAGACGTGCGGTACATTGGCTTACCGGCAAATTTCGCCAGGTCCACTTCGATATCCGCCGCCACGATCACCAGATCGGCCTCAGCCACTTCTTCAGGGGTGATAGCGTTGCCGGCACCGACGGAGCCGCGCGTTTCAACTTTAACCCACCAGCCGCGTTTTTTCGCTTCGGTTTCAATGGCTTCAGCCGCCATAAAGGTGTGAGCTACACCCGTCGGGCAGGCTGTCACCGCAACAACGCGTTTCGGACCCGTGGCCGCAGCCGGTGCCGTCGCGACAGGCGCGCTGTAGACAGACGCGTGCCCTTTCGCTTCGCTCAGGAACAGTTCCGGGTGTGCCACCGCGCGATTAATATCGCCCAGCCACACTTTTTTGCCGTTCAGCGCACTGTCAGCCGGGATTTTGTCGCCTAGTACAATGGCCAGTTCTGCATCGCCTGGATTATCGATAATGTCCAGATGTGCTTTTTGTGCCGCCGCGCCCAGCAAGGTCTTCGCCATATAGGCGCGGGCCTGTCCGAGACCGGAGTCAATGATCAGCAGCGTTTTCATTATTCCTCTCCTGCTGTTAGTTAAAAGGTTTTAAGTCAACGCGCGCCATCATCGCGGCTAACTGGGTACGATCGGTAATGCCGACATTGCTCTGGCTTACGGCCAGGGCAGCAACGGCGGTGGCAAGACGTAAAGTATGTTCACTGGATTCACGCATCAGCAGACCATAAATCAGGCCGCCAACCATGGAATCCCCTGCGCCAACGGTGCTGACAACTTCCATTGACGGCGGTTTGGCGATCCATTCACCAGACGCGTTAACCCACAGCGCGCCTTCTGCACCAAGAGAGATCACCACGTGAGCGATACCCTGCTCGCGCAGCGCATGGGCAGCGTCAATCACATCTTTTAATTCCGGCAGCTTACGACCCGCCCAAATCTCCAGCTCGCGGCGATTCGGCTTCACCAGCCACGGAGAGGCTTTCAGACCCGCAACCAGCGCGTCGCGGCTGCTGTCAAAAATGATGCACGGGCACTGGCTGCGCAGGCGCGTCATCCAGTCGGTAAACGCTTCCGGGCTGACGCCGGACGGCAGGCTGCCGCTGACGCAGACCATGTCAAACTGACCGAGCCAGGTCAGAGAGTCGTTAACAAAACGCTCCCAGTCTGACGGCGTCACTTCGAAGCCAGAGAAGTTCAGATCGGTCACTTCACCGTCTTTCTCCGTCAGCTTAACGTTGATGCGGGTACGGCCCTGAACAACCTGAAAACGGTTGGCAATGCCCAGCTCGCTGAACAGCTGCTGGAAACCATCCTGGTTATCTTTACCGAGGAATCCACCCACGGTGACGTCGATACCGAGATCCTTGAGCACTTTCGCGACGTTAATCCCTTTACCCGCAGCATGCAGGCCAGTGGTACGCACGAGGTTGACTTCGCCGCGCTCAATTTCCGGGCAAAATCCTACCAGGTCATAAGCCGGGTTCAGCGTAATAGTCGCAACACGTCTGCTCATTATGCGCCCTCCCCCAGACCCGCCGCGATGGCGTCGCCAATCGCTTTCAGCGCCTGTTCAGCATCGGCACCCTGTGCGGTGAAACGCAGACGATGTCCTTTCTTCACGCCCAGCGCGACAACTTTCATCAGGCTACGGCCGTTGGCCGGTTTGCCCGTGCCATCAAGATTCGCCACGGTGATCTCACTCTCGAATTGTTTAATGGTATTCACCAGCATGGTGCCCGGACGGGCATGCAGGCCGTGCTCGTTGCGTACCACGAACTCAGCGGTCTGCACGTCTTCGGTCGGCGCATCATCACTGGTCAGAAGTGCCAGCACGGTGGAGGCATCAGCGTTCAGCAGTTTTTCAGCTTTGTTGTTCAGCAGCAGATCGCCCAGACGCTTCAGCACGGAAACCGGCTGATCGTCGTTCATCGCCACGGTCACCAGCATGGCCGCACGCTCGCCTTCCACGTCAAACGCCTTGGCCGCGCGGCTCACGGCGATAGCGCTGCGCAGGTTGCCTTCAGCACTGTCGTTCAGCCAGATACCCTGACCCAGGTTCAACGGCTTATCGTTAATTACGCGCGTCACAAACGTGGCATCCGCCGCGCCGGCTTCTTTCAGACGACCCGCGTTCAGCGCCTGCAGCGTCACCAGATCGGAGGCAATCACGTCCAGCGTCAGCGTTTCATTATCCAGTTTCAGCGCTTCGCTCTGTTTTTCGCCCATCAGCAAGGCGCGCAGCTCTTCAGCTGTGGTCGCGGACTTCAGCTGTTCAGCCACGTCGTCATCGCTCAGGACATGCGTCAGCTGACGCAGCAGGCCTAAGTGTTCGTCGCTGCTGGCCGCGATACCGATAGCCACATACGCCACCTGACCGTCGCCCCAGAGCACGCCCTGCGGGAATTGATAAACCTGAACGCCGGTTTTCAGCACCTGATCGCGGGTGTCGGTTGTACCGTGCGGAATGGCAATGCCATTGCCGAGGAAGGTTGAGGTCTGCTGCTCGCGGGCCAGCATGCCGTTTACATAGCCGTCCGCGACGTTACCCGCCTGCACAAGCGCAGCGGCAACCTGGCGAATAGCCTCTTCTTTATCCCCGGCCTGAGCGCCCGGGTGGATATCCTGAACAGATAACTGGAACATGGTTCTCCACTCCTGCTGAACTTGAATCGTTTCAGCTTTAATGAGAAAAAATGCGCTAGCCTGCTCCGTTTGTTAAAACAAGATAGCGCTGAAACGTTTCAAAAAGTCTTGCGCTTTCTGCAATGTCTTGCAAGTAAACTCGTATTTCTGATATCAGAATTTAGAGATACAGCACATTTCTTCTTCGTTCAGCTGAATTTTGCTGAAGTTCAGCAAGACAGTTTCAGCTAAGGTCAGCCGAGTTGGACGTAAGTTGAAATGCTATTTTGATTTTTCGTGGCATCATTGACCGCACCCACTGTTTATTTTTTAGCTGACGGCGTAAACTCCGCCCCTCTCTGCTACTCGCTAATTATAAAACATGCATAACACCCCTGCGGCCGTCTCGCCGAAGCCCTTTGATTTGACCTCCGCGGCATTCCTGGTTGTTGCCTTCTTCACGGGCATTGCCGGTGCGTTACAGACGCCGACATTGAGCTTATTTCTGACAAATGAGGTTCACGTTCGCCCGGCAATGGTCGGCTTCTTTTTTACCGGAAGCGCCATCATCGGCATCCTGGTCAGCCAGTTTCTGGCGGGACGATCCGACAGAAAAGGCGATCGTAAAAGCCTGATCGTTTTCTGCTGTCTGCTCGGGGTCATGGCCTGCGTTCTGTTTGCCTGGAACCGCAACTATTTCATTCTGCTCTTCGTCGGGGTATTCCTGAGCAGCTTTGGCTCAACGGCGAACCCTCAGCTGTTTGCGCTTGCCCGCGAACACGCCGACCATACCGGACGTGAAGCGGTGATGTTCAGCTCTGTCCTTCGTGCTCAGGTGTCGCTGGCATGGGTGATTGGCCCGCCGCTGGCCTACGCGCTGGCGATGGGTTTTGGCTTTACGGTGATGTATCTGAGCGCGGCCGTCGCGTTTGTGGTGTGCGGCGCGCTGGTGTGGTTCTTCCTGCCGTCCATGCGCAAAGAGCCGAGAGTGGCAACGTGCGTGCTGGAAGCGCCGCGCCGCAACCGCCGCGATGCCCTGCTCCTGTTTGTTATCTGTACGCTGATGTGGGGCACCAACAGCCTGTATATCATCAATATGCCGCTGTTTATTATTGATGAACTGCACCTGTCGGAGAAGCTGGCGGGCATCATGATGGGCACCGCGGCCGGGCTTGAGATCCCGACGATGCTCATTGCGGGCTATTACGCAAAGCGCTTCGGAAAGCGTTTTTTAATGCGTATCGCCGCCATCGCCGGTCTGCTGTTCTATGTCGGTATGCTAACGGTACATACGCCGGGGCTGTTGCTGGCTTTACAGCTGCTGAACGCCATCTATATTGGCATTCTCGCCGGGATAGGTATGCTCTATTTTCAGGATCTGATGCCGGGCCAGGCAGGCTCTGCCACCACCCTTTATACTAATACCACCCGCGTGGGCTGGATTATCGCGGGCTCAATGGCCGGTGTCGTTGCCGAAATCTGGAACTATCACACGGTGTTCTGGATTGCGCTGGTGATGTGTACCCTGACGATCGGCTGTCTGGCGAGAATTAAAGACGTTTAGGGCGCGGTGAGCGCTTCCAGGTCAAGAAGGTACGTCATCGCCTGCCCTCGCGTGCTGCCACACATTTCTGCAGTGGGCTGAAGCCCGGAGCAGACTTTCGGGCGCAGCGGTGAGCCAAAGATCATGCACAGGTTCGTTTCCGAGAGCTGAACGCAGCGGGTATTGGCAGGCTTGCCCTCCGGCATTCCTGGAATGGGGCTTGAAATGGACGGTGCAGTACAGCACGCGCCACAATCGGGACGGCAATCCATAAATGCTCTCTTTCGCTGACGATCGCCCGCGCAGTCGGGCATCGCGCGCACAGTAACACCTTTTGCGTATTGATAGCAAAAGCCACGAATTCCTCTTGCCTGAAAGGCCGCGCGCGAGTAATTTGGCGCGATATTTTTTACCTCCCGTAAACAGGATTACTGCAATGCCAAGAGCGAACGAAATTAAGAAAGGTATGGTGCTGAATTACAACGGCAAACTGCTGATTGTGAAAGATATCGACATTCAGGCACCCAGCGCCCGTGGTGCAGCAACGCTGTACAAAATGCGTTTCGCCGATGTGCGTACCGGCCTGAAGGTGGAAGAGCGCTTTAAAGGTGACGATATCGTCGATACCGTGACCCTGACCCGTCGCTACGTTGATTTCTCCTACATCGACGGCAACGAATACGTGTTCATGGATAAAGAAGATTACACCCCGTACATCTTCACCAAAGATCAGATTGAAGAAGAGCTGCTGTTTATCCCTGAAGGCGGTATGCCTGACATGCAGGTCCTGACCTGGGACGGCGTGCTGCTGGCGCTGGAGCTGCCCCAGACCGTCGATCTGGAAATCGTGGAAACCGCACCAGGTATCAAAGGCGCATCCGCAAGTGCGCGCAACAAACCGGCTACCCTGACCACCGGTCTGGTTGTGCAGGTGCCGGAATACCTCTCCGCTGGCGAGAAGATCCGCATCCATATCGAAGAAAAACGCTATATGGGTCGCGCCGACTGATTGCGGCGTTTTTCGGGTGGCGGCTTCGCCTTACCCGACCGACAAAAACACAAAAACCGGCTCTCAGGCCGGTTTTTTTGTAGGCCCGGTAAGCTTAGCGCCACCGGGCAACAGAGCTTACAGAAGCTCCGGATACTTCGTCATCTTCAGCGCCAGCTCAACGCCGCGCACTTCCGCCATACCTTTAAGACGGCCAATCGCCGAATAGCCCGGGTTAGTTTTCTTGCGCAGATCGTCCAGCATCTGGTGGCCGTGATCCGGACGGAACGGAATAGGACGCACATCGCCCGCCTGCTTGCGACGCGCCTCTTCCGCCAGAATGGCGTCTACCACCGCCACCATATTCACATCGCCGCCCAGGTGCGCCGCCTCATGGAAGGTTTTTGGGTTCTCCTCGCGGCAGGTCGCACGCAAGTGCGTGAAATGAATGCGATCGCCAAAGGTTTCAATCATCCGCACCAGGTCGTTATCCGCGCGCACGCCGTAGGAGCCGGTACACATGGTAAAGCCGTTATAGATGCTGTTGACCGTCTCTTTCAGCCACTGCATATCTTCAATAGTGGAAACAATGCGCGGCAGGCCGAGGATAGGACGCGGTGGATCGTCCGGGTGCACGGCGAGGCGTACCCCAACCTCTTCAGCAACCGGCACGATAGCGCGCAGGAAGTACGCCATGTTTTCACGCAGCTGCTGCTTATCAATATCGCCGTATTCCGCCAGGCGCGCGCGGAACTGATCCAGCGTATACCCCTCTTCAGCTCCCGGCAGGCCCGCAATAATATTACGGGTCAGCTTTTCGATGTCCGCGTCGCTGGCTGCATTGAACCATTCGAGCGCCTGCTGCTGCTCTTCCGCGGTGTAATCCGCTTCGGCGCCAGGACGTTTCAGAATGTGCAGCTCAAACGCCGCGAAGGCGATCTGGTCGAAACGCAGCGCTTTCGAGCCGTCCGGCATCTGATATTCAAGATCGGTACGCGTCCAGTCGAGGATGGGCATAAAGTTATAGCAAACCGTATCAATGCCGCAGGCCGCCAGGTTGCGAATGCTCTGCTGATAGTTAGCTATCCAGGTCTGGTACTCCCCGGAATGGGTTTTGATGTCTTCGTGAACCGGGATGCTCTCTACCACAGACCAGGTTAACCCCTTCTCCGCCATCAGCGCCTGACGCTGCTGAATTTCTTCAACCGGCCATACCTGACCGTTAGGAATATGATGCAGCGCCGTGACGACACCCGTTGCGCCAGCCTGGCGCACATCATCAAGAGAAACCGGATCGTTCGGCCCGTACCAACGCCAGGTTTGTTCCATTGCCTCACCCTCTTAAGTTGTTATACCAATATGCGTTACTGCAATGACGACTACCATACATGTTTGCCGCCAGGGGTCAATATACCGCCTCACATTGATTGATCAAACTCACAGAACGGGGATATTTACGGCTCACCAATTTTATTTGCTGTCATATAACTTTACACTGGCATTGTTAATTAATGGTTAATCAGGTGTGTATCTCATGAAGACAATTGCCTCCACCGCCCTTCCTGCCCGGGTTCAGCAACCTCGCTACGATCGCGCGCAATTACGCTCCCGCATCGTCCATTTTGGCTTTGGCGCGTTCCACCGTGCGCACCAGGCATTGTTAACAAATCGGGTGCTGAATGAAAAAGGCGGCGACTGGGGTATTTGTGAGATTAGCCTCTTCAGCGGCGACGTGCTGATGAGCCAGCTGCGCGCGCAGGATCACCTGTTCACCGTGCTGGAGAAAGGGGCAGAAGGAAATGAGGCGATTATCGTCGGCGCCGTCCATGAATGCCTGAACGCAAAGCTGGACTCTCTGCCCGCC
>NZ_QFXN01000128.1:0-22137 GCF_003144775.1 Enterobacter sp. CGMCC 5087
GAAATTTTGCGAGCCTCAGGTCGCTATTGTGTCGCTCACCATTACGGAGAAAGGCTATTGCATCGATCCCGCGACCGGGAAACTCGATCTGCACAACGCCCGGATAATCCACGATCTTGAGAATCCCTCAGAGCCGCATTCCGCCCCCGGGATCCTGGTCGAAGCGCTCCACCGCCGCCGCGAGCGCGGCTTGCCTGCGTTTACCGTGCTCTCCTGCGACAATATCCCTGATAACGGGCACGTGGTGAAAAACGCGGTGCTGGGCATGGCGCAAAAGCGTTCCGCAGCGCTTTCTGAATGGATTGACAGCCACGTGAGCTTCCCGGGGACGATGGTCGACAGAATTGTTCCCGCCGCGACGGAGGCCTCACTGGCGGAAATCACCGACGCGCTCGGCGTGGAAGATCCGTGCGCCATCAGCTGCGAGCCGTTCATTCAGTGGGTCGTTGAAGATAATTTTGTCGCCGGCCGTCCGGACTGGGAAGTAGCGGGCGTTCAGATGGTGCAGGATGTTCTGCCCTGGGAGCAGATGAAATTGCGCATGCTAAACGGCAGCCACTCTTTCCTGGCGTATCTGGGGTATCTCGCGGGCTATGCCCATATTAATGAATGCATGGAGGACGCTGCGTTCCGCGAAGGCGCCCGTCGGCTGATGCTGGACGAGCAGGCGCCCACGTTACGCATTAAGGATGTCGACCTCACCGCCTACGCAGATAGCCTGCTGGAGCGCTTTGCCAACCCGGCACTCCAGCATCGGACCTGGCAAATCGCGATGGACGGTAGCCAGAAGCTGCCCCAGAGAATGCTGGACGGGATCCGCGTTCATCTTGAGCGAAAAACACCGTGGTCTCTGCTGGCCCTGGGCGTGGCCGGCTGGATACGCTACGTCAGCGGTACCGACGACCGTGGCAACGCGATTGACGTTCGCGATCCCCTCAGCGATAAAATTCGCACGATGGTCAATGCCAGCAGCGACGCCGAGCGCGTTAACGCCCTGCTGGGGCTGAGCGAGGTCTTTGGTCACGATCTCGCGCAAAACAGCGCGTTTGTGGAGGCTGTCAGCCAGGCTTATGAGCGCATCACCCGCCACGGCGCGCGTCAGGCTGTTATCGAAACGTTAAATGTTTAACGATTATTGCGCTTAACGCGAACGGATTCGGCCTCCGTTCGCCCCTCCCCTTCTCATCGGTCACGTTTTTCGCCAGGATAGAGAGAATAGTGTTATAGCATCACCATTCTCATCTGGAGCGCACGTGACCAAAACCAACCTCATCACCGGTTTTCTCGGCAGCGGTAAAACCACCTCAATTCTCCACCTGCTGGCGAATAAAGATCCTGCCGAGAAATGGGCCGTGCTGGTCAATGAATTTGGCGAGGTGGGCATTGACGGCGCCTTGCTGTCATCCAGCGGCGCTATGATTAAAGAGATCCCCGGCGGATGCATGTGCTGCGTCAATGGCCTGCCGATGCAGGTCGGGCTCAACACCCTGCTGCGTCAGGGCAAACCTGACCGCCTGCTGATTGAACCCACCGGGCTGGGCCATCCGAAGCAGATCCTCGATTTACTGACTGCCCCGGTTTACGAGCCGTGGATCGATCTGCGCGCCACCCTGTGCCTGCTCGATCCGCGTCAGCTTCTGGATGACAAGGCGGTGGCCAACGAGAACTTCCGCGATCAGCTCGCCTCGGCGGACGTTATCGTCGCCAACAAGGAAGATCGCGCCACGCCAGAAAGCCAGGCCGCGCTGGATGCGTGGTGGCAGCATTTTGGCGGCAACCGCATGCGGGTGCAGGCCACCCAGGGGAATATTGATAGCGCCCTGCTTGACCTGCCTCGTCTGAACCTCACCGACCTGCCTGCCAGTGCGGCTCATTCGCATAGTCATCCGGTTAAGCAGGGTTTAGCCGCTCTCAGCCTGCCGGAACATCAGCGGTGGCGTCGTAACCTGAACAGCGGCCAGGGATATCAGGCCTGCGGATGGATATTTGATGCTGAAACCGTTTTTGACACCATTGGGATCCTGGAGTGGGCCCGACTTGCTCCCGTCGATCGCGTGAAAGGGATCATGCGCACCCCAGACGGGCTGGTGAGGATCAACCGTCAGGGTGACGATTTCTTTATTGAAACGCAGAATGTGGCGCCGCCTGACAGCCGAATAGAGTTAATTAGTGCGGTTAACGCCGACTGGAATGCCCTCCAGTCCAGCCTGTTGAGGATTCGTTTAAGTTCGGGCGGCTAACGTTGCCCCAGTTTTCACTCTATGCAGAACGTTATGACAACTCGATTTCCCCTGATCTTACTGCTTAATGTCGCCGGTCTGGCGCTTTTCTTCTCCTGGTATATCCCGGCGGATCATGGTTTCTGGTTCCCGCTGGATTCTGCCATTTTTCACTTCTTCAACCAGGAGCTGGTGAAGAGCAACGCGTTCCTGTGGCTGGTGGCAATTACCAACAATCGCGCCTTCGACGGCTTCTCGCTGCTGGCCATGGGCTGCCTGATGCTCTCTTTCTGGCTGAAAGAGGATAAAGCCGGGCGTCGGCGTATTCTCATTATCGGTCTGGTAATGCTGCTGTTTGCCGTCGCCATTAACCAGCTGGCAACCGCGATTATTCCGGTTAAGCGCTCAAGCCCAACGCTATTCTTCACCGATATTTATCGCGTCAGCGAACTGCTGCATATTCCAACAAAAGATGCGTCGAAGGACAGTTTCCCCGGCGATCACGGTATGATGCTGCTTATTTTTTGCGCCATTATGCTTCGCTATTTTGGCAGAAAAGCCTTTGCCATAGCCCTGATTATTTTTGTGGTTTTTGCCTTCCCGCGCGTAATGATTGGCGCTCACTGGTTTACCGATATTGCCGTCGGTTCGCTCTCCGTGGCGCTGATTGCGCTGCCGTGGTGTTTAATGACCCCACTGAGCGACAGGATAATAGCGCTGTTCGATCGCTATCTTCCCGGCAGGGCGCAACAATAATTAAACAAATAACTAACCTAAATTAACGTGAGCTATCAGGGATAGACATGATCCCTGATAGCGTTCTCGCCGCGATCTTTCCCCAGTGTCATATTCTCGTCATCATATTCATGATAAAAATGAATCAATTACGCGATTACGCGGCGGATCTGCCGGTATTTTGAGCATTTCCATGTTTTTACTTTCTGTATCACATTTTCTTATAAAAAAAAGGCTTTTTTTTCTCGCATTACCCCAGGCAATCGGTTAATCTCGAACTCGTTTTGCCCCATAGAGATAATTATTTCAATGGCGAATAATTTTGTGCGCTGAGCCACAAATGTGACCAGAAAGAATTGTCTCAATGTGAACAGATAATTAGTCTCGTCACGTTTGGCATTTTTATAACGATATTTGTCGTTAAGGACTTCAAGGGATAATAAACAAAATGGTCAAATCTCAACCGTTTCTGAGATATATCTTACGGGGGATCCCGGCGATAGCAGTCGCGGTACTGTTGTCTGCATGTAGTACATCTAACACCGCAAAGAATATGCATCCTGAGACGCGTGTTGTGGGAATGGAAGATTCCTCGTCACTGCAAGCCTCTCAGGATGAATTTGAAAATATGGTACGTAATCTGGACGTGAAGTCCCGCATTATGGACCAGTATGCTGACTGGAAAGGCGTGCGCTATCGTCTTGGCGGCAGCACAAAAACAGGTATTGATTGTTCCGGTTTTGTACAGCGTACGTTCCGTGAGCAATTTGGGTTAGATCTTCCGCGTTCAACCTATGAACAGCAGGAGATGGGCAAGTCGATTTCACGTACTAAACTGCGCACCGGTGATTTAGTCCTGTTCCGTGCCGGTTCTACAGGTCGACATGTTGGCATCTACATTGGTAATGACCAGTTTGTACATGCCTCCACCAGTAGCGGTGTGACCATTTCCAGCATGAATGAACCGTACTGGAAGAAGCGCTACAACGAAGCACGCCGCGTACTGACCCGCAGTTAATATGACTATCGTATCGTTGGTTATCCCTTGGCTGGCTATATGATGAAAAAAAGCACTGCTTCGGCAGTGTTTTTTTTTGCCCGTTACACTGAATACATCCAGCGGCATTTCAGGAATCACGACGTCTATGTTCACCCGCTATTTCTCCAGCAATCGAAAAATACTGATCCTCAGCATCATCACAGGCCTGATCGCCGCCCTGCTCCTGGGTTCGTTGCAATTTTTCTGGAGCTACCACAAGCGGGAAGTCAAATTCGACACCCTGATCCACGATGTGAGCATCTATATGAAGAGCTATTTCGATGAGTTAAAAAATTCTATCGATGTGCTCCAGCCGCTCACGTTAAACAGCTGTCACGACGTCAATCAGGAGCTTACCTCGCGCGCTGCCTTTAGCGTTAACGTTCGCGCATTCCTGCTGGTCAGAGACAAAATGGCGTTCTGCTCTTCTGCCACGGGGCCGATGAATTCCCCGATGGAGGAGCTGATACCCGAGCTGCACATCGACAAACAGATTGATATGGCGTTGCTTCCTGGCACCCCCATGTTGCCCAACAAGCCCGCGATTGCCATCTGGTACCGTAATCCGCTGGTGAAGGACGGAGGCGTGTTCACCTCGGTGAATCTCAATCTGACGCCTTACCTGCTCTACACCGCTCGCCAGGACGAATTTGCCGGCATCGCCATCATCATTGGCGATCACGCGCTGTCAACGCAGTCCGGCACGCTGGTCAACGCGCAAGATCTGCACGAAACGCCGACCCGAACCGCGACGCTGAAAGACGTCCCCCTGACCATAAACCTGTATGCGGACGCATGGACCAGCGATGAAATTCTCTATGCCCTGTTCTTCGGGCTGGTATGCGGCATTTGTGCCGGATCGCTCAATTACTATATCCTCAGCATTCGCCTCAACCCGGGTAAAGAGATTTTAAGCGCCATTAAGCGCGGTCAGTTTTATGTGGTTTATCAGCCCGTCGTCGATGCTAAATCGCTCCAGATGACCGGGCTTGAAGTGCTGATGCGCTGGAAACACCCGACGATGGGGGAAATTCCGCCGGACGCGTTTATCAACTTTGCCGAAGCGCAGAAGCTGATTGTCCCGCTGACGCTGCATCTCTTTGACCTTATCATTCACGATGCGCCCGTGTTACAAACGCTGTTACCTCCGGGAGCAAAGGTGGGCATCAACATTGCGCCGGGGCATCTGCATGCAGAAAGCTTCAAAGACGATATGCGCACCTTCAAAGCGCTACTGCCGCAGGATTACTTCCAGATCGTGCTGGAAATTACCGAACGCGACATGCTCAATCATCGGGAAGCCAACAGCCTCTTCGAATGGCTACACAACGAAGGGTTTGAGATAGCCATTGATGATTTTGGCACCGGCCACAGCGCGCTGATTTATCTTGAGCATTTCACCATGGACTATCTCAAGATCGACCGCGGCTTTGTTAATGCAATTGGCACTGAGACCGTGACGTCGCCGGTGCTGGATGCCGTCCTGACGCTGGCAAGACGACTGAATATGTCGACCGTCGCTGAAGGGGTGGAAACGCCGGAACAGGCCGCCTGGCTACGCGAACACGGCGTTAATTTCCTGCAGGGATACTGGATTAGCCGCCCGATGCCGCTGGCGCAGTTCCGCGAATGGCGGCCTGATATTTCGCCCGGGGTTGATTAATTTCACATTGCCCGTGACGTCACTTATTATTCAGCTTAACCGAGTCGGACTGTAAAAGAGGGAGCCGCCGCGAGATGCTTATGCGCTTCATGTTGCTGATGTTGGCACTAACGAGCCTGTCCAGCCAGGCGCAAGCCATCAAAGAAAATATCGCCTTCGCGGTGATTGGCGAGCCGAAATATGCGGTCAATTTTACGCACTTCGATTACGTTAACCCTGCCGCGCCGAAGGGCGGAAAGGTCACGCTTTCCGCCACGGGAACATTCGACAACTTCAACCGCTTCGCCCTGCGCGGCGTGGCGGCCGCGCGAACGGAATCGCTTTACGATACGCTCTTCGTCACCTCGGATGATGAGCCCGGCAGCTATTATCCGCTGATTGCCGAGAACGTGCGTTACGCCGATAACTTCGCCTGGGCGGAAATCTCGCTGAATCCGCGAGCACGTTTTCACGACGGTACGCCGGTGAAGGCCAGCGACGTGGCGTTCACCTTCCATAAATTCATGATCGAAGGCGTCCCCCAGTTTCGCATCGTGTATAAAGGGGCTTCCGTCAGAGCCATTGCGCCGCTCACCGTGCGCATCGAGCTAAGCGAACCGAACAAAGAGAACATGCTTAGCCTGTTCTCGCTGCCGGTGATGCCTGAGTCGTTCTGGAAAAATCATAAGCTAAGCGACCCGCTTTCCACGCCGCCGCTGGCAGGCGGCCCATACCGCATCACCGACTGGCGCATGGGGCAATATGTCGTTTACTCTCGCGTGAAAGACTACTGGGCGGCAGACCTGCCGGTAAACCGCGGGCGCTGGAATTTCGACACGCTTCGCTATGATTACTACCTCGACGATAACGTGGCGTTTGAAGCATTTAAAGCCGGCGCTTTCGATTTACGCGTCGAGAGCAGCGCCAAAAACTGGGCGACACGCTATATAGGCAAAAATTTCGCCAAAGGCTATATCGTCAAAGACGAGCACAAAAATGAGTCTGCCCAGGACACCCGCTGGCTGGCGTTTAATATTCAGCGTCCGGTATTTAATGACCGCCGGGTGCGTGAGGCCATTTCCCTGGCCTTTGATTTTGAGTGGATGAACAAAGCGCTGTTTTACGGGGCTTACAGCCGTGCGAATAGCTATTTCCAGAACACCGAATATGCCGCGCGCGATTACCCGAAAGCCGACGAGCTGGCTCTGCTGGCGCCGCTGAAAGCGGAGCTGCCGCCGCAGGTGTTCACCACCGTGTTTCAGCCGCCCGCGTCGAACGGTGACGGTTACGACCGCGACAATCTGCTGAAAGCCAGCAAACTGCTGGATGACGCGGGCTGGCACCTGAAAAATCAAAAGCGTGTGGATGCCAAAACGGGCAAGCCTCTCAGCTTTGAGCTGCTGCTCTCGTCCGGGGGCAACGATCAGTGGGTACTGCCGTTTAAGCACAACCTTGAGCGGCTGGGCGTGACCATGAACATTCGCCAGGTCGATAACGCGCAGATCACCAGCCGCATGCGCAGCCGTGATTACGACATGATGCAGCGCCTGTGGCCCGCCCAGCCGTGGCCCAGCTCGGACCTGCAAATTTCCTGGGCCTCCAGCTACATTGACTCCTCCTACAATGCGCCGGGGGTAAAAAGCCCGGCGATTGACGCGCTGATTGCGAAAATAGTGGCGGCGCAGGGGGATAAAGAAAAGCTCCTGCCGCTCGGGCGCGCCCTCGACAGGGTCTTAACCTGGAACTACTACATGCTGCCGATGTGGTATATGGGCGAAGATCGCCTTGCGCGCTGGGACAAGTTCTCCGTGCCTGCCGTGCGCCCTGTCTACTCCCTGGGCTTTGATACCTGGTGGTATGACGTTAACAAAGCCGCCAGACTTCCCGCTGAGCGCCGATAAGGAATCATCATGGGTGCCTATCTTCTCCGTCGTCTCCTGCTGATTATCCCCACCCTGTGGGCCATCATCACGATTAACTTTTTTATCGTGCAAATCGCCCCCGGCGGCCCGGTCGATCAGGCAATTGCCGCCATTGAATTTGGC
The DNA here is from genome assembly GCF_003144775.1 of Enterobacter sp. CGMCC 5087. Taxonomy (NCBI): domain Bacteria; kingdom Pseudomonadati; phylum Pseudomonadota; class Gammaproteobacteria; order Enterobacterales; family Enterobacteriaceae; genus Enterobacter; species Enterobacter sp. CGMCC 5087. Next base: position 7,681 of record NZ_QFXN01000128.1, read on the forward strand.
AACAGCGGCGGCATGCCGGGCGGCGGCGGTGAAGGGATGGGGGCGAGCCATGCGCGAACCGGCGTAGGGAATATCAGCGAAAGCCATTATCGCGGCGGACGCGGGCTGGATCCGGAGGTGATCGCCGAGATCACCCACCGCTACGGCTTTGACAAACCGATTCACGAGCGCTATTTCAAGATGCTCTGGGATTACATCCGCTTTGATTTTGGCGACAGCCTGTTTCGCAGTGCGTCAGTATTAACGTTGATCAAGCAAAGCCTGCCGGTTTCGATAACGCTGGGGCTGTGGGGAACGCTGATTATCTATATGGTCTCGATACCGCTCGGGATCCGCAAAGCGGTGTATAGCGGCAGCCGCTTCGATATCTGGAGCAGCACGTTCATCATCATTGGATACGCCATTCCGGCGTTTCTGTTTGCCGTCCTGCTGATTGTCTTTTTTGCCGGGGGAAGTTATTTCGACCTCTTCCCGCTGCGGGGGCTGGTCTCCGCCGATTTCAGCTCCCTGCCGTGGTATCAGAAAATCACCGACTATCTCTGGCATATCACGCTGCCGGTGCTGGCCACGGTCATCGGCGGGTTTGCGGCCCTGACCATGTTGACCAAAAACGCCTTTCTCGATGAAATTCGTAAACAGTACGTCGTCACGGCCCGCGCCAAGGGCGTGAGCGAGAAGCAGATCATGTGGAAACACGTGTTCCGCAACGCTATGCTGCTGGTGATCGCCGGATTTCCGGCCACGTTCATCGGCATGTTTTTTACCGGCTCGCTGCTGATAGAGGTGATGTTCTCGCTTAACGGCCTGGGGCTGCTGGGCTATGAGGCTACCGTATCTCGCGACTATCCGGTGATGTTTGGCACACTCTATATTTTCACCCTGATTGGCCTGCTGCTGAATATCATCAGTGATATCAGCTATACGCTGGTCGATCCCCGAATCGATTTTGAGGGCCGCTGATGCCGCGTTTAAGCCCCGTCAACCAGGTCCGCTGGGCCCGCTTTCGCCACAACCGCCGCGGCTACTGGTCGCTGTGGATTTTTGCCGTGCTGTTTGCCTTAAGCATGTGTTCGGAGCTGATCGCCAACGACAAGCCGTTGCTGGTGCATTTTAACGACCGCTGGTACGTGCCGGTTATCGCCAGTTACAGCGAAAGCGACTTCGGCGGCCCGTTTGCAACACCGGCGGAGTATCAGGATCCGTGGCTTCGCCAGCAGATCGAACAGCACGGCTGGGCGCTCTGGGCGCCGGTGCGCTTTGGCGCCAACAGCATTAACTTCGCTACCACATCCCCCTTCCCTTCCCCGCCCTCCGCACAAAACTGGCTGGGAACGGATGCTAACGGCGGGGACGTGCTGGCGCGCATCCTGTATGGCACGCGAATCTCGCTTCTCTTTGGGCTGATGCTGACAATATTCTCCAGCGTAATGGGCGTCGTGGCGGGCGCCGTTCAGGGCTACTACGGCGGGAAAATTGATCTGTGGGGCCAGCGGGTTATTGAAGTCTGGTCAGGCATGCCAACGCTGTTTCTGATCATCCTGCTTTCCAGCGTGGTGCAGCCTGGCTTCTGGTGGCTGTTAGGCATCACCGTCCTGTTCGGCTGGATGGCGCTGGTGGGCGTGGTGCGCGCGGAGTTCCTGCGCACCCGCAATTTCGACTACATACGCGCCGCGCAGGCGCTTGGCGTGAGCGACCGGGGGATTATCTTCCGCCACATGCTGCCAAACGCGGTAGTGGCAACGCTCACCTTCCTGCCGTTTATTCTGTGCAGCTCGATCACCACCCTCACCTCGCTGGATTTTCTTGGTTTCGGGCTACCGCTGGGTTCCCCGTCGCTCGGCGAACTGCTGCTACAGGGCAAAAACAACCTGCAGGCACCGTGGTTAGGTATCGCCGCCTTTCTTTCCGTGGCCGTGCTGCTTTCACTGCTGATTTTTATTGGCGAAGCCGTGCGCGATGCCTTCGATCCGAACAAGGCGGTATAAAATGCCCCAGCCTCTTCTCAGTATTGATAACCTGTCGATTGCTTTTTCAAAGCAAGGCGAGACGCGCAACGTGGTCACCGACCTGTCGCTGCAGATCCAGACCGGGGAAACGCTGGCCCTGGTGGGCGAGTCGGGTTCAGGCAAGAGCGTTTCGGCACTCTCTATCCTGCGTCTGTTGCCGTCCCCACCGGTGAGCTACCCGCAAGGGGATATTCTGTTTCACGGCAGCTCGCTGCTGCATGCCGACGAGCATACCCTGCGCGGCATTCGCGGCAACAAAATCGCCATGATCTTCCAGGAGCCGATGGTTTCCCTCAACCCGCTGCACAGCCTGGAGAAACAGCTCTATGAAGTGCTCTCCCTGCACCGGGGGATGCGCAAAGAGGCCGCGCGGGGAGAAATTCTGGACTGTCTGGAGCGAACAGGCATACGCAACGCGGCCAAAAGGCTGAATGATTTTCCGCACCAGCTCTCCGGCGGCGAACGCCAGCGCGTGATGATCGCCATGGCACTGCTCACGCGACCCGAGCTGTTGATTGCCGACGAGCCTACAACGGCGCTGGACGTGACGGTACAGGCGCAAATATTGACGCTGCTGCGGGAGCTGCGTGACGAGCTGAACATGAGCCTGCTGTTTATAACGCACAACCTGAGCATTGTGAGAAAGCTGGCCGACAGCATCGCGGTGATGCAAAACGGACGCTGTGTTGAACAGAATACGGCGTCCGCGCTGCTGAGTGCCCCACAGCACCCCTATACGCAGCGCCTGCTCGACAGCGAACCCTCCGGCGACCCGATTCCTCTCGATGCGGACAGCACGCCGCTGCTGCGCGTTGAGGATCTGTCCGTCTCGTTCCCGATCCGCAAAGGTATTTTGCGACGCATCGTCGACCAGAATCCGGTGCTGAAACACATCCGCTTCTCGCTGCGCCCGGGAGAATCTCTGGGGCTGGTGGGTGAATCCGGTTCGGGCAAAAGCACCACCGGTCTGGCGCTGCTGCGCTTAATTGCCTCGCAGGGCGAGATCCTCTTTGACGATATGCCGCTGCACCGCTGGAACCGCCGCCAGATGCTGCCCGTGCGGCCCCGCATGCAGGTGGTATTTCAGGATCCCAACTCCTCGCTTAATCCACGGCTCAGCGTGTTACAGATTATCGAAGAGGGTCTGCGCGTACATCAACCCGGCCTGAACGCTCAGCAGCGAGAGCAGGAAGTTATGCGGGTGATGGCCGAAGTGGGCTTAGATGCCGGGACGCGCCACCGCTATCCGGCTGAATTCTCCGGCGGGCAGCGCCAGCGTATCGCCATTGCCCGCGCGCTGATCCTGAAGCCGGAGCTGATTATTCTGGATGAACCGACGTCGTCGCTGGACAGAACCGTTCAGGCGCAGATCCTGGCCCTGCTGAAAGGGCTGCAGGAAAAGCACAGGCTGGCCTATATCTTTATCAGCCACGATCTTCAGGTGGTGCGGGCGCTATGCCATCAGGTGATTGTGTTGCGACAGGGAGAAGTGGTCGAGCAGGGTGAGTGTCAGCGCGTATTTAGCGCGCCAACGCAGCGCTACACGCGCCAGCTGTTGTCGGCAGACTAGCGGTCAGAACGGGTACTGGCCGGAGAAAGGCTCCGCGATGGCAACGCCAAAATTCTTCAGACGGCAGGTGGCGGCAAACTCGTCCTGGCTCTTCACAAACAGGCACGGCTCACCTTCACACTCCAGCACGGAGCTGTCCACTTCGATATCCGTCAGGGCCTGACTGAGACGCTCCATCACCCGCCATGCATTTTCGTCGCTCGGGCTCAGCAGCTTGAGTGCCACAAGGCAGTTTTCACAGCCCGCGACGTTTTGCGGAATCGGTTCAACTTTCGAACCTGCAAAACCCGTCGACCAGCGATAGCTCTGGGGCAAGCGATGGACAATGGAGAGTTGTAATGTATTCACGTTCGTTCCCCGGAAGCAAAATTTACTTCACAATTTATTTACATTTATAGTAACACATCATCGCCAGCCTGCACTATTCAGCGCTTTTTTATCCGTTTCCTGGCTCGCGTCGGCGCTATATGTACCCGTTTCTGCGATCTAACTCAACCTTTTTGAATACAATGATGTGACTTTTTACACAAATAGATTTTACATAAAATAAACAAACACGGAATAAACGAACGGGGGTTTGGTTGATATGCATCAACAAAAAAGGCCCTGCCGGGCCTTCTCTGTGTTTTAGTGGGCCGCTTTTCGCGGTCGACTGGCGTAAAGATAGAAGAGTATCGAGCTGGTTGCGCAAAAAGCCATCGCCCACAGCATGGGCCATGCCGTCGTAAAGGTGGCCATTGAAAGCAACGCGCCAACGATAGCGCCGATGCCGAAGCGGAACGTCCCCGCCAGGGAAGAGGCGGTGCCCGCCATATGCGGAAACTCATCCAGGATCACCGCCATCGCATTAGATGACACCATCGACACGCAGCCGACAAAGGCCGCTACGCCGACCACCAGCGCCCAGAAGCCCACGCCCAGAAACGCGCTAACCACCAGCCAGATAGCCATCACAAACTGGATCCACAGCCCGGCGCGGAACATGTTCAGCGCCCCCACCCGCCGGACAAAACGGCTGTTGATGATGGTCATGATGAACAGGAAGACGATGTTAAGCGCGAAATAGTAGCCAAAGTGCTGCGGCGAAACGTGGTTCAGCTCGATGTAGACAAACGGCCCGGCGCTCAGGAAGGAGAACATCCCGGCGAAGCTGAACCCGCTTGCCAGCATATAGCTGAGCACGCGCTTGTGGCGAAACAGCGAGGCAAAGTTGCCGATTGTGGTTCGGATGTGGAATTTCTGACGGCGCTCGACGGGAAGCGTTTCATCAATAAAGAAGAAAATCATCGCCGAGGCCAGCAGCGCGGCCAGGGCCAGTATCCAGAAAATCACATGCCAGCTAAACCACACCAGCACCGCACCACCGGCCATCGGGGCCACCAGCGGCGCAATCGTCGTCACCAGCATCACGAACGACATCATGCGGGAGAACTCTTCCTTCGGGTAGATATCGCGCATCAGGGCGTTAATCACCACGCTTGCCGCTGCCGCCGCCAGACCGTGGAAGAAGCGCATGATAATCAGATGATCGATGGTCTGCGCCAGCGCGCAGGCAACCGCTGCGGCTGCAAAGACCAGCGTCCCGCCCAGAATAACGGGCTTGCGTCCAAGGCTGTCCGCCATCGGGCCATAAAACAGCTGGCCGAGGGCAAAGCCGAGAATATAGGTGCTGAGCGTCATCTGTGCGCTGCCCGCCGGAACGCCAAACTGCGCGGAAATGACCGGCAGCGCGGGCAGGTACATATCAATAGACAGCGGCATCAGCATGGCCAGCAGGCCAAGAATGAAGACGATTTTGAACGACGAGTGTGGCCTGGTGGTCACAGAGCTCTCCTGAAATTAGTGCGAAGGCAGACCGACGCTGGCGATCTCTTCTTCCGTTAACGGGCGATATTCGCCTGGCGCCAGGTCGGGATCGAGTTCGATCGCACCAATCCGCTCACGATGCAGGCCAACAACGTGGTTCCCCACCGCGGCAAACATACGTTTCACCTGATGGTAACGCCCTTCGCTGATGGTCAGACGGACTTCCGTCGGCGTAATCACCTCAAGCACGGCGGGTTTGGTCAGATCTTTTTCATTATGCAGCTGAACGCCTTTCGTGAATTTCTCTGCCGTGTCATCCGACACCGGCGACTCCAGCGTGACCAGATAGGTTTTCTCGCAGTGGTGACGCGGGGAAGTAATGCGATGCGACCACTGCCCGTCGTCGGTCATCAGTACCAGACCCGTGGTGTCGATGTCGAGTCGACCTGCGGCGTGCAGCTTGTGCGCCACCGGCTCGTCGAGGAAATAGAGCACCGTCGGGTGATCGGGATCGTCCGTTGAGCAGACGTAGCCTTCCGGCTTATTGAGCATGAAGTAGCGCGGACCGTGCTGCTGGGTCAGCGGATTGCCGTCATACTCCACCTGATGGTCAGGTTGCAGTTTGAACGCGCTGTCTCTCACAATGTCGCCATCCACGGTAACGCGGCTGGCGCGAATTTCACGCCCGGCAATAGCGCGGCTTACGCCGAGTTGCTGAGCGATAAACTTATCAAGTCGCATGAAATCTTTTTAGCCTTAATGGTGCTGGAAGTCGGACAACAGGTCCGAAAAAAGAAGCAGTCTGGAACGGTTCAGTATAATGGTCTGGTTGCGCCACTCAAGGGAAAAAGTTTCGTGGCATACTATGTGCGAAATAACGAAACCGAGACCCCATGACTTTTACACTTCGTCCCTATCAGCAGGAAGCCGTTGACGCCACCCTCGCCTGGTTCCGTAAACATCGCGAGCCGGCGGCGATTGTGCTCCCGACCGGCGCAGGCAAAAGCCTGGTCATCGCCGAACTGGCGCGTCTGGCTCGCGGTCGCGTGCTGGTGCTGGCGCACGTTAAAGAGCTCGTCGCGCAAAACCACGCCAAGTATTGTGCGCTTGGGCTGGAAGCCGATATTTTCGCCGCCGGGTTGAAGCGCAAAGAGAGCCACGGCAAAGTGGTTTTTGGCAGCGTGCAGTCGGTGGCGCGCAATCTGGAGCTGTTTCGCAGCGAATTTTCGCTGCTGATCGTCGACGAGTGTCACCGCATCAGCGATGACGACGACAGCCAGTACCAGCAAATCCTGGCTCACCTGAAAGCGGTGAATCCTCACCTGCGCCTGCTGGGCCTGACGGCGACCCCGTTTCGCCTGGGGAAAGGCTGGATCTATCGCTATCATTATCACGGCATGGTTCGCGGTGATGACAAAGCCCTGTTTAGCGACTGCATTTACGAACTTCCGCTGCGCTACATGATTAAACATGGCTACCTGACGCCGCCTGAACGGCTGGATATGCCGGTGGTGCAGTACGATTTCAGCCGTTTGCAGGCACAGAGCAACGGCTTATTCAGCGAAGCGGATCTCAATCAGGAGCTGAAAAAGCAGAAGCGTATTACGCCGCATATTATCAGCCAGATTAAGGAGTTCGCCGCGACGCGCAAGGGGGTAATGATCTTTGCCGCCACCGTTGAGCACGCGCGTGAAATCACCGGATTACTGCCCGCCGGCGACGCGGCGTTAATCACCGGCGAAACGCCCGGCCCGGAGCGCGACGGCCTGATTGACGCCTTTAAAGCCCAGCGGTTCCGCTATCTGGTAAACGTGTCGGTATTGACCACCGGCTTTGACGCCCCGCACGTCGACCTGATCGCCATTTTGCGCCCGACCGAATCGGTCAGTCTGTATCAGCAGATTGTTGGCCGCGGCCTGCGTCTGGCCCCGGGAAAAACCGACTGCCTGATTCTGGATTATGCCGGTAACCCGCACGATCTCTATACGCCTGAGGTCGGCGCGCCAAAAGGGAAAAGCGACAACGTGCCCGTGCAGGTCTTTTGCCCTGCCTGCGGGTTTGCCAACACCTTCTGGGGAAAAACCACCGCCGACGGTACGCTGATCGAACACTTTGGCCGCCGCTGTCAGGGCTGGTTTGAAGATGATGACGGGCATCGCGAGCAGTGCGATTTCCGCTTCCGGTTCAAAAACTGCCCGCAGTGCAACGCCGAAAACGACATTGCCGCCCGCCGCTGCCGGGAATGCGACGCGGTGCTGGTTGACCCGGACGACATGCTGAAAGCGGCGCTAAAGCTGAAAGATGCCCTGGTGCTGCGCTGTTCCGGCATGGCGCTGCAGCCCGGCGCCGATGAAAAAGGCGAGTGGTTGAAAATCACCTATTACGACGAAGACGGGGCGGACGTCAGCGAGCGCTTCCGGGTTCAGACGCCTGCCCAGCGAATGGCCTTCGAACAGCTGTTTATCCGCCCGCATACCCGCACGCCGGGCGTGCCCCTGCGCTGGAGCACCGTGGCCGATATCGTGCGCCAGCAGATGCTATTGCGCCATCCGGATTTTGTCGTCGCCCGTAAAAAAGGCCAGTTCTGGCAGGTGCGCGAGAAGCTCTTTGACTACGAAGGTCGCTTCCGTCGCGCCAACGAATTGCGCGGTTAGCGGGACTTTTCATTGATGTGAGGGGCATTTGAGTATAAAATGCCGCCCGCTTCACATCCGTGAGGCAGAACACTCACCTGCTGCTGGGTCGCCTGTAGTAGGGTTTTAAATACAGAGAGAAATCAATGTTCACTATCGAAGCAGAAGTACGTAACGTGCAGGGTAAGGGTGCGAGCCGCCGCCTGCGTACCGCTAACAAGTTCCCGGCTATCGTTTACGGTGGCGAAGCTGCTCCAGTTGCAATCGAACTGGATCACGACAAACTGTGGAACCTGCAGACCAAAGCTGAATTCTACAGCGAAGTTCTGACCATCGTTGTTGGCGGTAAAGAAGAAAAAGTGAAAGTTCAGGCTGTTCAGCGTCACGCGTTCAAGCCAAAACTGACTCACATCGACTTCGTTCGCGCATAATCGCAAACCTGTCGAAAAAAACCCCGCTTCTGCGGGGTTTTTTTATGGCTGTTATTTCCCACCCGAGGTGCGGCGCTGAAGCTGATCGCGCAGGTTCGGCGGCGTACCTTTAATGGTCAGCGTATCGGTGGCCGGATCCCAGAAGATACGTTCACCCAGCAGCATCGCGTCAAAGTTGATGGTTAACCCACCGCCGCTGCCGGCAAACTTGGTTAACTGACGCAGCGTGCTGCGATCCGCCGGGAAGCTCTCTTCAAGCTCATAGCCCTTTTCTGCGGTAAATTCCTGGAAGCTGACTTCGCTGACGCCCGCCAGCTCTTTTGACAGCGACTCCAGCTCAATCTCTTCCCCTGCCTGCAGCTGTTCGTTGCAGTAGCTGTAAACCTGCTGACGCACCGTCTGGCGCTCAGATTTATCGAGCTGCGCTTCTGCTGTGAAATCGTCAACCGCCTGGAGCAGCCCTTTGTTCTGCGCTTTGGCGTTAAGCCCTTCACTGGCGCCGAGGAAGTCCATAAAGAAATCCGCCACTTTGCGGCCCACGCGTCCCTTCAGGAAAGTCAGGTAGCGGGTCGACTCCGGGTTGGTTTCCCACTCGGTCAAATCAATACGCGCCACGATATCCGCATGGTTAATGTCCAGATAATGCGTCGAGCTGATATCCAGCTGCTCGTTCACGCGCATGCTGCTTAAGTTATTCAGCACGGTAACCAGCAGATACTCGACCGCCAGATAGCGGTAGTGGCAGAACAAGACAATCCCGCCGTCGGCGAACGGATATTTAGCCAGCTCGTCGCGCAGACGCCCGGTTGCCGCACGGCTAAACGCCAGGAAATCCTCTTCACCCTGGCGCTGCAGGCGCAGGCTATCGGCCAGTTCGCTGTCTTCGCTGAAAAGACCATAGGCTTTATTTTTGGCGCTGTAGACGCGATGCAGCTCTGCCATCATCTCCACCACGGTCGCCGTGGGTTCCAGTAACGAATCGCGCAGCACCACTTCAAGGGTTTGCTCATCACGCTTGATAAGCTGGTGCAAGGCAATCTGGTTGATTTCCAGACTCATGATAAACTCTCCTTTTAGACCGGGCGGTATTCAACCACCACCAGGACATGTGTGCAACAACAGATAAAAAAGGGGAAAAAAAGCTGTTGCTACGGTAATATGTTGCCCTTTCATCAACAAACTGATTTTGATTTATGCCACAACATTCCCGCTACAGTGATGAACACGTTGAACAACTGCTCAGTGAGCTGGTCAACGTACTGGAAAAACATAAAACGCCGACCGATCTCTCCCTGATGGTTTTGGGAAATATGGTCACCAACCTGATTAACACCAGCGTTGCTCCGGCTCAGCGTCAGGCGATCGCAAAATCGTTCGCCCAGGCTTTACAGTCGTCCGTCAGCAACGACCCGGCCCATTAAGGGATACGAACAACAGTTTATGGTGACGAATCGTCAGCGCTACCGTGAAAAAGTCTCCCAGATGGTCAGCTGGGGGCACTGGTTTGCCCTGTTCAACATTCTGCTGGCGACGGTCATTGGCTGTCGTTATCTGTTTGTCGCAGACTGGCCAACAACGCTAACCGGGCGTATCTACTCCTGGATGAGCGTTGTGGGTCACTTTAGCTTTTTGGTTTTCGCCACCTATCTGCTGATCCTGTTCCCCCTGACGTTTATCGTCATGTCGCAGCGTCTGATGAGGTTCTTGTCCGCCATCCTTGCGACGGTTGGGATGACGCTGCTGCTTATCGACAGTGAAGTGTTCACCCGCTTCCACCTGCACCTCAACCCCATCGTCTGGGAACTGGTGATTAACCCCGACCAGAACGAAACGGCCCGTGACTGGCAGCTGATGTTTATCAGCGTCCCGGTGATCCTGCTGATTGAGATGCTGTTCGCTACCTGGAGCTGGCAAAAGCTCCGCAGCCTGACCCGGCGACGCCATTATGCGAAGCCCGTCGCCGCGCTCTTTTTCATCTCCTTTATCAGTTCGCACATCATGTATATCTGGGCGGATGCGAACTTCTATCGCCCTATTACCATGCAGCGCGCGAACCTGCCGCTCTCGTACCCGATGACGGCCCGTCGCTTCCTCGAGAAACACGGCCTGCTTGATGCGCAGGAGTACCAGCGCCGTCTTATCGAGCAGGGTAACCCGGAAGCCGTCAGCGTTCAGTATCCTCTGAGTGACCTGAACTACCGCGATATGGGGATCGGGCAAAACGTCCTGCTGATCACCGTCGATGGCCTGAACTATTCCCGTTTCGAGAAGCAGATGCCGGCGCTGGCCGCTTTCGCGAGTCAGAACGTCTCGTTTACTCAGCATATGAGCTCCGGTAACACCGCCGATGCGGGCATCTTTGGCCTCTTCTATGGCATTTCAGCTGGCTACATGGACGGCGTACTGTCTACCCGCACGCCTGCGGCGCTGATCACCGGGCTGAATCAGCAAGGCTATCAGTTAGGGTTGTTCTCCTCCGATGGCTTTAACAGCCCGCTCTACCGCCAGGCGCTGCTGTCCGATTTCTCATTGCCGACGGCGCAAAAACAGTCCGACGCGCAGACCGCCAGCCAATGGATAAACTGGCTGCAGCGTTACGCCCAGGAAGATAACCGCTGGTTCTCATGGGTTGCCTTTAACGGCACAACGCTTGCTGACAGCAATAAGAGTGACTTTGCGCGCCGCTACGGTCGCGCGGCTGGCGATGTTGATGCGCAGATAGGCCGCGTGCTTGATGCGCTTCGCGAGTCGGGCAAGCTGGACAACACCGTGGTGATCGTGACCGCGGGTCATGGCGTGCCGCTAGGTGACGAGACGAAGAGTATGAGCTGGTCTCGCCCGAATCTGCAGGTTCCGCTGGTGATCCACTGGCCTGGCACCCCGGCGCAGCGCATCAGTATGCTCACCGAGCATAAAGATGTGATGACTACCCTGATGCAACGCCTGCTGCACGTCAGCACACCAGCAAACGAGTATTCGCAGGGGCAGGATCTCTTCAGCGCCGCGCGCCGCCACAGCTGGGTGACGGCGGCGGGGAATAATACGCTGGTAGTCACCACGCCGAAGCTGACGCTGGTTCTGAACAGCAACGGGAATTATCAGACGTATAATCTGCAGGGTGAACGGTTGAAAGATCAGAAACCGCAGCTGAGCCTGCTGCTTCAGGTCCTGACGGATGAGAAGCGCTTCATCGCTAACTGATTAATAATAAACCAGTTAGCGACAGATTCCCTTGCATTCAAAACGGAATCGAGTAGTATTCTTTTTATGCGTCGGCACGTAGCGCAGCCTGGTAGCGCACCGTCATGGGGTGTCGGGGGTCGGAGGTTCAAATCCTCTCGTGCCGACCAAAAACACATTGAAAACCAGCCTCTTATGGCTGGTTTTTTTATGTTTGAAATTTATACGGGGAATCATTGGGGAAAAATGGGGGAATAACCCCCGGCATTTACACGCTACATTACAGGCGATTTATCGTCTTTAACTTGGTTAAGTGTATGTGTTAGAACGCCGTGTAGCATTACGTCATTCAAAGCTTCCCCTTCTATCGCTTCACCATCTTGAGTGATCAGCGCGTGGCCCATTAGCTTCACGAACTGGTTTCTCCCGTCCATGCTAACCAGCAACGTATCCCCTCCTTCTGGCTTAAGACTGACGTTTATAACGGCCCAGCCGCATGAAGTTTCAATAACCCGGCAGTTGTTATCTACACCGCAGATAACATCTATTGTCATGCGCTGCTCTTGGTAATCCATGGCTGGCGATGGAAACCCCATTAGAAAACCCTCCCCATGTTACGCAGGATCCAGTATCGGTTCTCACTTCCGTTTGTCGTCTTATCGGCGAAGTCTGGCTGGTATCGTTCGATCCATGAATTTGCATCCGCCTGGCTGAAATGCCAGTGCCTCTCCTGCAGTTCAGCGATGAATCTGTCTGTATGCAGGCAGAGATAGCCCTTCGGGTTTTGCTGTATGGCCGCAATAAAAGCAGCACGAATGTCCGGTTGACGAGGCATGAACGCACCCTCACTCGCTTATTGACTGTATGTATATACAGTAGTATTTTTATGAAAACAGATCAAGCACAGGCAATTTTCACTTATGAGAGGATCGGTATGTTTGTTGAACTGGTTTATGACAAGCGAAATGTTGAAGGGCTCCAAGGGGCCAGAGAGATCATCCTGGCCGAGCTGACGAAGCGGGTGCACCAGATATTCCCTGATGCCGAGGTAAAGGTGAAGCCGATGCAGGCAAACGGCTTGAATAGCGATGCAAGCAAAAGCGATCGGGAAAAACTGAACCGCATGCTGGAGGAAATGTTCGAAGAATCAGATATGTGGTTGGTTGCTGAGTTCCCGACTGTCAGGAAAAATGGATAGCATGCCAAATAAGAATTCTTATTTGTTGATTTACAAAACAATTACCTAGTTCACATATCTTTCGCTTCCTTGTGCTAGGCTTAACCTACTGAGAATCGTTAACTATAATTCTCGTTGTTCACACAGACTGAAAAATATCATCATAAAGTTTGTATTCCTTTTGCCGATTTTAGGTGTATAAATTAAGACCAGTTGATGCATTGTTTTTGAAAGGGTTGTAAAGGCGCGCGCTATCACAACTATCAGACTTTGACTATTGAAATTGATCTTGATTGTCCCCATCATGAGAGTATGATGATTGACCACTTTTAAACTGCATACACACGGTCAGGATCTACAATGTTACAAGAAGAAAAGGATGCATATGACAAGGCTATTGCGTCGATTGTCTATGCACTGGAATCGTTAGGATCACTTTTTTCAGTTCATGGTATGGAAGGTCTTTATGAGCTGACAAATCCGAGTTTTGAAGAGCTTAAGGATACATTGGCTAAAATGAAGGAAGGCGCAGAAGCTCTTAATCATGAGATCGAGCGTCTTGTAACTGAAAAACACGATCTTGATGCCGCTGGAGCCAGTGTGGGCTTGATGAATATCCGCCAAGGCATCATGTATGCAGAAAGTCTTTTGATGGCTGTTCAGCAGAAGGATTTGAAGAAGTCCTTAGAGGCTCATGAACAGGTCGTTAACCACGGAATTCAACCCAATAATTGGTAGTAACCCGAGCAGGAGCACATACGCTATGAACAAAACACTCCAGAACCTTCTTTTAAACTCATATAGGCTGCGTGGACTCATTGATGACATTAATGAGAGAGCAGCAAAGAAGAAACCAGTTAAGAAAGCAGCTTAACAACCAGAACCCGGCAAAGCCGGGTTCTTTGTTTACTAAGCCTGTAAACCCCTTGTTTCAGATTTCCCGACCGTTTGCCAAGTTGCGCTTTAAGCATAGTAAGGCAGTCGAGCATACTGCGGCAGCCTTACCATTACAGCTTTATCCCTGCTGGAAACTTTTTATAAAGCGTACACACTGCCACGTCATAAATTATCGCTACCTGCTTCCTGTCTACACCCTTCGCTATCAGTCGCCCCGCCTGCGCCCATTGTTCCTGGGTGAGCTTTGGCCTCCTCCCGCCGATTCGTCCTTTCTCACGAGCTGCGGCCAACCCTGCCCGGGTGCGCTCCACTATCAACTCTCTCTCCATTTCTGCCAGCGCTGACATGATATGAAAGATGAAGCGCCCCATCGGACTTGATGTATCGATGCTATCTGTGAGGCTTTTAAAATGGATGCCGCGCTGCCGGAGTTCATCCACCAGCAGCACGAGATTCCGCATGCTGCGTCCGAGACGATCCAGCTTCCAGACAACAAGCGTATCTCCCTCTTTCAGCGTCTTTAGAAGCTTTTTCAGCGCTGGCCGGTTTGCCACTGTTCCGCTCATTTTTTCTTCGAAAATCTGTTCACATCCTGCGCGTTCGAGTGCTTGCCGCTGAAGATCAGTATTTTGGTCATTTGTTGACACCCTTACATAGCCAATTTGCATATTTTTCACCCAATAAATTCTGCAAAAAAATCAGGTGAAGTTATCGGCCAGGCCGCTCAAGAGCAATCTATAAAACGTCGGTTTGGGAA